>JAIRLW010000074.1 GCA_031259095.1 Planctomycetaceae bacterium
TAGGCTATAATCCTGACGCCCCTTTCGGGGCTAATATAAAAAATAAAAATTCTGCTGATATATTACATTTTTTTCAATATTCGATTCAATATAATTTTGTGACAGAATATATTGAAATAGGTTGTCTTTGAGTTAAACGGCTTTTCGATAAAATTCTGTTCCGTGTTTGGTGATTTGGTTTTCGAGGTTTGGGTCGGCGATCTCGTTACGGATTACAATATCAATATCAAACGGAACATTGGACTCCATGAATTTTCCATTCAACAATGCAAGATCGGAACCAACAAGATCATGACCCTCCAACACAAAATCTACATCGGAATCACGCCGGAAATTTCCTTTGGCGCGTGAACCAAATAATAAAACCCGATCAATTTTGGAACAAGACGCAAAAATCAACCGTATTTCCGTCCGATATTTTTCCGTTAAACCGTCATTCATGTTCCATTGCCTTTTCGTTCAGTATTTTGACACACCTTTGAATTATCGGATATAATGTTTCTTTAATATACAGAACCGCATCATTCACCATTTTTTCATCATAGATATGACTGAATTTATTTCGATAATCAAGCGCATTCAACCATTGATCGGCATTTTCAAGCAATGCGGTTTGATAAGCTTTTTTAATTGTTTCACGCGGACTGTTTACGTCAATTCCCGCTTCATACAGATAATCCTTTAAGGTTTTCCAACAAAGTTCAAATGTTAATTCGTAAGACTTAACCAGTCCGGCAAGTTCCAACTCATTATAACGATCACGGATACATGCCGACTCAAAATGCTTAAATGCCTTGTTGAGATTTTCAAGACGTTGCCGCCAACGTATTTCAGTAATCATTGCTTTTTTCGTATTTTTAACCGTTCAGACTTTCTCGCAAAAATTCCATTGCGGCAATACTGTCCATGTCGGCGATTTTTCGCCGCAATTCCGCGTTTTGACGTAATTCGTTGTCGGAAAAAAGATATTCTTCATGTTGTGTTCCGCTTTTATGAAGGTCAATCGCGGGCCAAATACGTTTTTCCGCCATGAGACGACTGAAATGAATTTCCAGATTGCCCGTTCCGCGAAATTGATGATAAATCGCGTCGTCAACAGGATTTTCTGTTTCAACCAGCACCGACGCAAGAATCGTCAACGAACCGCCGCCTTCGATTTTGCGGGCAGAACCAAACAATTTCTTAGGCGCCTGTAAATTCAACGAATTCAGATCAAGCGGGATATCCGTATTCCACGCCAACGAAAGCCGCGTAATCGAGTCAAGAAAAATAAAAACATTTTTGCCATATTCCACCATACGTTTGGCTTTTTCAAAAACGATTTCCGAAACATGAATATGCCGTGCGGGAACTTCGTCGAAAAACGAGCAGATCACTTCACATTGCGGACTTTTCAACTGCCGAATCATTTCGGTGGCTTCTTCGGGACGTTCATCAATTAACAGCATGAAAACGTAAATATCAGGATGGTTTCTCTGAACAGCGGCAGCCATTTTCCGCATCAACACCGTTTTTCCGCTTCGCGGCGGACTAATCAACAAACCGCGTTGTCCGAAACCGATGGGAATCAGATGATCAATAATTTTCGTGTCAAGATCATGATCATGGGACAGAACAATTCGGGCGTTCGGATGAACCGGAGTCAAATGATCGAAATGGGGACGGCTGTGAAGGAGATTTGGTTCTTCGTGATTGATTGCCTCGACACGAAGCAGAGCAAAATAACGTTCATTTTCTTTTGGCGGTCGGATTTGTCCCGAAACGGTACAACCTTTGCGCAGACCGAAACGCCGTATTTGACTTGGTGAAATATAAATATCGTCTGGACAAGACAGATAATGGTAATCGGGACTCCGCAGAAATCCGAATTGATCGGGCAAAATCTCCAACGTCCCTTCGCCGAACATCAAACCGTTTTCTTTGACACGCCGACGAATAATCTGAAAAATTAGGTCTTGTCGTGTCAAATTTTCGGGAGTCGCGTCAATTTCCTGATGGCGAGCCTCGATAATCAGTTCCTGCACGGACATTTTTTGCAAATCACTTAGATAAGTTGCATCGCCGTGTTGTTTTAGTTTTTCGTAGGTTTCGTCGTAATTTGGTTCGACGAGTCCTTGCTTCCGTTCGATAGAGAGTATTTCCGCAAGACAAAGCGGTTCTCCCCTTTTGCCGACAGGTCCCAAAGAAAAGGGAACGGCATTTTTCGGCGGTTCCTGTTTTATTTTTCGCGGAACAGCCGGGTCTCCGGTTAAAACCTGAACGTTACCGGACGGAACGGTTTCATTTTCAGGCGCATTGATAACTTTGGAAGGTTGTTCGTCTGTTTCGGGAAAAATTCCATAGCCGAACGATTTCTTCACGTTTGAACGATCTTTTATCATTGTACAATTTCCTAAAATTACCGATAGGATAAGTTCGATTGATTCGCCCCAAAGCGAATCAGCGGAGATTATAAGCGTAGAATAGGGAAAAAGAACTTTGTTGTCAACCGCATCAATCTCTAACTTGCCATATTCGGTTAAGAATTATAAAAAAGACTATTAACTGTAAACTAGTATTCAATATTATGAAAATCTCTAAAAATTAGTTTTTATTCGACCGACATCAAAATATTAATCAAAATATTAATCAAAATAATTTGTTTTGGGTATTTTTTAGCAAATAGTCTTTTTAGAGGTTCCTTAATATCTATACACATCCCCAATCCTACTTAAATTCGGTTTTGTAGGAATGCGTTGCTGTACTTTCTCAAAGTGAAAATATTCGACAAAATATCTTAATTGTATTACGCAACGCAAAAAAAACACCTATTTATAACAGGATAGAGTCTAACTGAATCAGAAACATGCATATAACTTTATTTTCGTTAAATTTATTCATGCGGCGGAGGTTGTTGTTTCGGGGGTGATTGTTTTTTACTCCATTCAAAATACTTGAACAGGCAGGCAATGGAAATCAACGCAA
>JAIRLW010000120.1 GCA_031259095.1 Planctomycetaceae bacterium
GTCTAAAGACTATGATGTGTGATTGTTTAAGATTTAGTTCTATTTTATCAAAAATTTTACAACAAAGGAATGATTTATGCCTAACAGATCAGATTGGCTTCCTGCTCCGCGTGCGGATCAGATTTTGATAGCGAAGGATTGGTTGCTCATTTTGAGCCATCCGATGCCGTCTTGGGGACCCCTGTTCTCAACAATTATTCCTTAGAAAGGCGGCAATACCGACAAACCTTTGTCCCAATGATCCCTAAAGTCCCAATTGTCCCTTAGATCAAGGGACATTAGGGACAAATGATTTTTCAATCAAAATTTTAGAGATTCCCGAAAATTAAAACGACGCCATTTTTCGGAATTGGTCGAGCCGCCGGTCAATTTCAGCACGGTTAATTTCTTTGTATCGGTCAAGACCGAAACCTTCGACGCAAAAACTGGCAACCAATGTTCCATAAACTAAAGCGTTTTTAATTGTTTCGTTGTCGAGATTTCCTTTTGAAGCGATGTACCCCATCATTCCGCCGGCAAATGAATCTCCGGCTCCCGTTGGGTCAACCACTTTTTCTGTTGGAAACGCCGGAACAAGATAGGTTTCGTATTCACTGATGAACATTGCGCCGTGTTCCCCTTTTTTGACGACCGCAAATTTGGGTCCTAAATTCAGAATTTTTTTCGCTGCCGTAATCGTATTGAGTTCACCGGTCAACATTTTTGCTTCACTGTCATTCAACACAAGCCCGTCAATACGTTTGAGTAAGGCGTCGAGATCATTTCGGGCAATATTGATCCAGAGGTTCATCGTGTCCGCAACAACAAGATCAGCGCCTTGAATTTGGTCTAAGGCAATAAGTCCGGTGGAAGGAGCGCCGTTAGCCAGAAACACAAATTGGGCACGCCGAAAAGCATCCGGTAATTTGGGTTGGAAATGACCGAGTACATTGAGTTGTGTGTCCAGCGTATCGCGGTCATTCATATTTTCGCGGTATTTGCCGCTCCATCGAAATGTTTTTCCTCCGGGAACAATTTCAAGTCCCGATGTATCAACTCCTTGTTTGCGAAACATTTCGGTGTATTCGGGAGACCAATCATCGCCGACCACTCCAACCATCTGAACCGCTCCGAAAAAACTTGCGGCATAAGCAAAAAAGGGAGCCGAACCGCCAAGAATATTTTCCCGTTTTGCGGTTGGTGTTTCGATAGTGTCAAACGCAACAGAACCAATTACTAATAAAGTCATGTTAGTTTCGATTAAATTATTTAAAGGTTGAATTTTCCAGCCGATGACCGTTATACTAAATACTAATTTCGGCAACAACACCATAATCGGTAAAATGTTATATTGCGCGTTTAACGTCAATATTTTGTGCTGATTGCTTTTACCTGATCATTGAGTGTCATCAAACGGCATCGTTAAACAAAACAGTATTTTAACGGAATTATTAAATTGATTCAAGAGATATACTTTGAACGGACGGCAATTGACGCCGCCTTCTGTTCCGGCTATCCGACCGGCTATCCGATTTTCTGCCGAACACAGAGGCAAGTCGGCTATCGCCGATGCGACTGTGGGTGAAAACCCTTTGGCAAAAGGCCGCCCGCCACCAACTATCCGCCCAATTCCGACGCAATGTTTCGGCGGATTGTTACGGACTCCCCTATCGGGACAAAAAATACAACAACACCGCTTTCAAATCGAATCACTGGATAATGACGATTGAAAAATTATTTATCCTTAATTAATCCTACGCTGTCCTGAAATTTTAAGGACATGAGAAACGATAAAGACTAAAAAGACAATCTTCCGGTTCGAAAAACCAATCTTTTTTTCAGTAACGCTTGACAGATTTCTTTCTTTCACTACAATAAGTCAAAGTTTTAAACTCAAAACACATTTTTAACCAAAAGAAAGGAATTTCACCATGAAAATCTCCATCGTGTATTGGTCTGGAACCGGTAACACCGAAGCAATGGCAAAATTAATTCAGGAAGGAGCAGTTTCCGCCGGAGCGGAAGTTGTTTTGAAAGAAGTTGCCAAAGCGGATGTTGCCGATGTTGCTAATGTCGATGTGGCGTTTCTCGGTTGCCCTTCTATGGGGTCCGAAGAATTGGAAGAAGGAGAATTTGCACCGTTTATTTCTTCCATCGAAGGTCAAGTTAGCGGTAAAAAATTGGCGTTGTTCGGCTCCTACGGTTGGGGCGACGGTCAATGGATGCGCGACTGGGAAGAACGGATGAAAAAAGCCGGCGCGGTTCTTGTTGCCGAATCATTGATTGTCAACGAAGCTCCCGCCGGTGATGACATCGAAAAATGCAAATCTTTTGGAAAATCAGTTGCGTAAACAACTGTTTCCTTGAAGCAAAACTCTTGCCAAAACCGGACAATGTTATATTGCGTTGTCCGGTTTTTTTTGTTTTTTTGTCCTCCTGATTTGCTCTTGCAATAAATTGACAAATTTTCTATACTCTGCCGTTTATTTTGTGTCAAAGCATGTTTTTAAGGCATGATTTCAACATTTCGATGGAGTGATTTTTTCATGTGTTCTCGATTTTTTATCGGATTGTTTTTGATTTCCGGTTTGTTGTTAACATTCCAGAATCCTGTTGAGGCTCAGCAAACGCAACTTACGTCGCCGGAAACTGTTGCGCCAAAACAGTTGCAACCGTTAGCCTCTGCCGCCGTAACGCCTACAGATCAAACAGTTGCCGATCCTGCCGCAACAAAATCCGGACGACGTGTTCGTTCACGGGACAACAAACTGGGAGATCGGGTTGCCAAAATCACGACGGATTTGGAAAAACTTCCTCAATCGCATGGTCAATTTTGGCGAGAATACGATATTACGCCTTACACAAAAGGACGTAATTTTCCGGCAACCGTTCAGCCGGAACAAACGATTGTCGATTGGATTTTACGCCAGATAGGAATCAAAGCATGGCATTCATCGCCGTTTGGAACCCTAACCGCTGATTCCGAAAAACTTTACGTTTATCATACCCAAGAGGTTCAACTGATGGTCGCGGATATTGTGGATCGGTTTGTAGATACTCAATTTTTTAATGAATCGTGTACGGTTCGTATGATTTCGTTGTCGCGACCGGATTGGATTGCCAAAGGACATCCGTATTTACGTCCAATGCAGATTGCTAGTCCGGGAGTTCAAGGGTGGATTTTGGAAAGAGCAGGAGCACAAGCATTGTTGCAGGAACTGGCGCGCCGGACTGATTTTAAAGACATCGCTCCGCCGCAATTCCTGATACCAAACGGAATCGAACATAATGTTGTTTCAAAAAAACAGAGAACCTATCTTCGGGACGTGCAAATCAATTCCGCAACACTCAACGGTTATGCGGAAGATCGGGTAACGATTGAAGAAGGATTTAGAATTTCGTTTGTACCGCTTTCTTCTCTGGACAGTTTGGATATTGAGGCAACAATCAAGTTGGATATTGTCCAGATTGAAAAGATGATTCCGCTCATGATTGACGCGCCGACAGCAACGAATCCGCGTCAACGTATTCAGATTGAATCTCCACAGGTGGCCTGTTTTAAGTTGGACGAAATGATTCGTTGGCCCAAAAATAAGATTTTACTTTTGGATTTAGGAACGATTCCGCTCCCAAACATCTCGGAACAAACAGAATCGCAAAACTTTTTTTCCGGTTTCGCAAAAAATATCGTACCATCAAGCCGAGCGAATGTTTTATTGTTTATCGAATGTGTTAACGGTAACAGTGTTGCGATACCGACATTACCGATTCAGTCTCAATCACAACAAACGGTAACATCGCCGCCGTTGCCCAACGGTCAGCCGACAATTCCGACAACCTCGCCAAACCGGCACGGAACTGCCATTGGTTCCAACTCTTTCTATTGGCAGGGAATTCATTGAGGGGCTTGCGTAAAGCCGGAATTGATGTAAACTACTCACTCGGTAAATTTATTAATAAATTAATAAATTAATAAACTAAAAAATTAAAAAAACGGGGCGTGGCGCAGCCTGGCTAGCGCGCCTGCTTTGGGAGCAGGAAGTCGCAGGTTCAAATCCTGTCGCCCCGATTAAAGAAAATGCCTTGAAAATTAAATGTTTTCATGGTCTCTTTTAATTTTTCGTCTTGTCTGGAAAACAACCTTATTTTTTTAACCACAACGTTTTCTGAAAAATCAACATCATTTGTTCCTAATGTCCCTATAAAAAGGGACTTTAGGGACGAGAGGGACTAATGGGACATTAAGTAAAATAATTAAAAATCTTGTAATATATCAGTGGAATTTTTGTTTGAGGTTAAAAAAGTATTTGCCCTGAAAGGGCAATAGGATTTTTTACTGAATAGCCTACCCCAACGGGGTAGGTTCAAGGACCATCACCAACCGAAGCCCTGAAAGGGCGTCAAGATTATAAACGGTTTGTCATTTATCAATATTCCCGTTGCCCTTTCAGGGCGTTGGGTTGGCGCGGGGATTTTTGACCTACCCCGTTGGGGTAGGCTATTCAGTAAAAAATCTTGACGCCCCTTTCGGGGCTAATATAAAAAATAAAAATTCCACTGATATATTACAAAATCTTTTGGCAAAGATATTTTTAGAGACTCCCAATTATAGATTGTTACTCTTGATTCTCTGTTAATTTAATTGTTACAGAACCGTTGTTGTCGAAAAGTTCCGACGGAAAATCATTGATCCGAAAAAATAATTCACCGGAAACATCGGTTGTCCACTTTTCGCCGTAACCGATTTTTTTCGGTACTGAAAATCCGATACCTGCTGTTTCTTTTTTGACGGTACGATGTTCTGCGTTATCGGGAACTATTGTTGCTAAAAGTGTTCCGATAGGAATATTGTGATAATAACGAAGTGTGATCCCGTTGGGTTCTGAATACCAGATTTTCGGTTTTTCGGCGAGTTGAAATCGTCCGGAAGCGGTGAAACGATAAGTTTTTCCCTGTTCCAGCCGTATTCCCGAACTTTGCCAACCTTTGTCCGCTTGAATTGGACACTGAAATTCTCTTGCTGAAATTGCCGAAAATGCTTGGGCGTTTTTATTATAATTAATTCTTGTCCGTTCAAAATCATAACCGTAATCGAGATTGGCGATAAAATCGAGCCAGTCGTTATTGAGATGATCCATGATTTCCTGCCGATTCCATTGCGGCGATTCGTTTTGAATTTTTTGGACTAATAATTCTGTAAAATGGTTGGCAATACTATCCGGTTTACCGTACAGTTTCCAAGCGGTCTGACGAAAAGCGGTTTGATAACGCGGGTGATTCTCACAAAACGCGGCAAACGCCCAACTCCAACCATAAGCGGTATTTTCATCATAATCTTCCGATTCCAGTTCGAACACATGTTGAATCGTTCGGAAATGATTCTTTGTGAAATCGTTACGAACAATTTCGATACGTCCCCAACCGGATAATTCGTTACGTGATATTGGAAAACAGGCGGCGGTTAAGAGTTTATTTTCCCAGCGGTGAGTGGCGAGTAATTCGGCGGTTCCTTCGCGGTACCAAGCCGGTCCCCAAACCCCAAACGCATAACCCATAAACGTATGAACTCCTTCGTGAAGCAGAAGATGACGCCGATAATATTCACTGTCGGGATTCCGTACCCAAATCCGGCAACGCAGCGCATAACCGTTGCGTAAATTAGAAACCTGACGAACCGCGCCGCTCGGTTTGAATTTTTCAAAATCGTCAATCAAAAATCCTTCGACTTTAAACGTTTCATAATTCTGGCGATTTAGTTCAAAGTAACGGCAAAGTAGAGGAATGAGTTGATCAAAAAGTTTCGGTAAATTATCGACTTGTTCGGAGGCGGGAAGATCGGTATAAAGAATCAAGTGTTTACTTTCAAGACGGCGGATTCCATTTTGTTTCAGCAATAATTCGTCAACCGGAATTTCCTGCGTCCAATTTTTACGAATTTCTCTGCCGAAACGTTCCGCAACACTTGGAGAAATTTCCTCCGCCAAAAAATTTATTTCGGGAAAAATCCCACAATACAGAAAAGTAATAAGAAAAAGAAAACGATATTGTAACATAACATGCTCTGCTTTGTAACCGTCTATTTTTATTAACCGCCGAACACATGGACAAAATAATCCGCAGATTATTTTGAGGGATTTTATAATGATGATATAAACATAATTGTAATTATTCAGCGGATTTTTTCATACTGATTTTTAACTACGAAATACACGAAGAGACACGAAAAGGAGATTTCTATTTTTTATTTTTTAAAACCTTTCGTGAATATTCGTGTTTTTCGTAGTGAACATAAAAATAATTTAAAAACAATTTGTGAAAATCAGCGTAATCTGCGGACTGCTTATCTAAACATAATTTCACGGCAAACTTTCACGAGTTGTTTTTCGTTTAGTCCAAGATCATTGAGCAGTTCGGAACGTTCACCATGTTCTACGTAGTGATCGGGAATACCGAGTCGCCATAAACGTCTGGTATCAAGTCGTGCGTCATTGGCCGCTTCGAGAACCGCACTGCCAAAACCTGCGCTCAACATTCCTTCTTCGAAGGTAATCAAAAATTTGCCTTCACGAAGCGGTTGGAGAATCAGATCGGTATCGAGCGGTTTGATAAACCGTGCATTAATAACGCCAACATCGACACGTCCTAAACCGTCAAGATTTTTACCCAATGTTTTTGCGGCTTCAACGGCTGGTTCCACAAAGGAACCGCAAGCGGCAATCATTCCATCGTTTCCGTTGCGAATAATTTCCGCTTTACCAAGTTGCATCGGTTCGGGATTACGTTCGATAAAGGAAACGTTGGCTTTGGGATAACGAATGGCAACCGGTCGTTCCAAATGTTCAGCGAAACGAAACATTGATTCCATATCACGAGCGTCCGCCGGAGCCATCACCACAAGATTGGGAAATGGTCGCAAATAGCCGAGATCAAAAACTCCGTGATGTGTTGGACCGTCCGGTCCCGCCAGTCCGGCACGATCAATCGCCAGAATCACCGGAAGATTTTGCAACGAAATTTCCTGAAACAGTTGATCGTAGGCCCGCTGTAAAAACGTACTGTAAATATCGACTATCGGCAACATTCCGGCTTTGGCTAAACCGGCGGCAAAAACAACCGCGTGCGACTCGCAAATACCAACGTCAAAAAATCGTTCTGGAAATTGATCACGAATCGGTTCCAGCATATTGCCCTGACACATTGCCGCTGTAATCACGCAAATCCGGTCATTTTTTCGCATCAATAATTCGATAGCATTCCGCGCGTGTTCGGTAAATGTGGAAAGTTGCGGCTGAGACGGCGAAACGGAAATTGTCGGCGACGACGCGGAATTGGTCACCGGTGAAACGGGCAACGGCGCATCCAAAATTCGTCCCGGTTTCGGAGCGTGATACGCGGTCGGATTTTCTTCGGCAGGCCGGAATCCGCGCCCTTTTTCTGTGAAAATATGCAGAAGAACCGGTTCTTCAAGACTTCGCGCCATACGGAGAAAACGTTGAAGCCGAGCAATGTTATGACCGTCAATGGGACCGATGTAACGGAAACCAAGTTCTTCAAACAACATACCGCCAAGCAATCCCGCTTTGATGGCGTTTTTGAAACGACCGAAAAAAGAATCCATCGACGAACCAATAATCGGCGTCCGATCCACCAGACGGTGCAGCTTTTGCTTAATCCGACTGTAAACCGGATGCAACCGCAAACGATCCAAGTGATCAGATAATCCGCCGACACGCGGACAAATAGACATTTTATTATCGTTTAAAACGACGGTCAGATTTTTTTTGAGACCGCCGGCGTGATTCATTGCTTCATACACGATACCGCTGCTCAATGCTCCGTCGCCGATGACGGCGACACTATGCCGTTTATTAACGCCGGCGATCAGATCGTCGCCGCAACTGAGTCCGAGCGCTGCGCCGACACTACAGCCGGCATGACCGGTCATCATCAAATCGTATTCACTTTCCTCTGGATTTGGAAATCCCATGAGACCGCCTTTAGTACGCATTGTTGCGAATCGATTAAAGCGTCCGGTTAGGAGTTTATGGGGATAGATTTGATGTCCGGTATCCCAGATGAGCCGATCCCATGAGAAGTCAAAAGTGGTGTGCAAGGCGATACAAAGTTCGACAACGCCTAGATTTGAAGCGAAATGCACGGAGCGGTGATCGTAAAGCCGACAGAGTTCTTCACGAATTTCCGACGCGAGATTTTTAAGTTCGGCGTGTGAAAGCCGTTCCAACTCGCGCGGCGATTCCAGTGTCGGAAGCACCAATTTGTAAACGCTTTTATCTTTACCGATCATTCGTTGAAATATGTTGAATAAGGTTAAACCTATTAATTAATCAATTAATCAATTAATTTCTAAAAACTCATTTTTGGATCGACCAAAATCGATTTTAGTCGATTTTAATCTATGAAGAAATAAGTTTTTAGAAACTCCCTAAAGTAATAAATTAATACAGGCGATAACCTTTGATTTTACTAACGCTAAAGGAATTAAATCGTTACCATAACAAAACAAAAAGTGTATTATACTTTGAAAAGACGTCTTTACAAGGGTAGCAACGATAGAATTCTTCGAATTTGTTGAATTTTTATTGATTGTTTCACATTTTAGAGTGATTATTGTTTATGTCAAAAAATAATGGTCTCCTTAATTGAAAATGGCAGATTATTTCAGACTTGGCGGGGACAATTGTTTGTGTCAATCATTCAGAGGTAGGCGAACCCCTTCTCCTGAACTACGGGTCACAGCAGTTGAGATCTTTAATCAATAGATACCAGAAAGTTTGACCCTCCTATGGCGGGTCAACACAATAACAGAATATTTATGAGGGGCATTGCCATTTAATGGTTAAGTACAAAGGTTTGAGAAACACTTTCTCTGGTGAATTTTTGTCCATTGTTGTCCCACGAAGGTTTGTACTTTTAATATTTGTACAACAATTGTTTTTTTTGTTTAAAAATTCTTGTTATTGGTTTTAATTGGTTTCAAATTGAAAATCTGTGTGTTCTTTGTATCTTTGTGGATACAATTTGAATGATTAGAGATTCCCTGAAGATTTATAAATTAATCGCAACATCTATTCCATAACTTTCTATTTTAATTTTTGTACTTATTCAATGCAATTTGCAATGAATAAGTACAAAAATCTTATTTTCACCTTATTTTTGTTTTTATACTTCTGACAGTTATTTAAGTAATGTTTATTTAATTAAAAAAATTATTGTAATTTTTTCAGTGAAATTTCCGTAAAGTATTATTTTTTATTAATCCCACAGGGACGACATGTTGGTAGAAAATTTAATCTTTGTTTAGAACTTCTTTATCGTTTTTCATTCCAACTCTTTCAAATAATTAAAGTAATCATCTGATGGCAGTTGTTCCCGTAATTTGGTAAGGAATTGCTTTTCATTAAGTTGTTGGTCATGGAACTTTTGTATTATCTTATAGATTTCAATTTTATGAGATTTTTCTTTGTACTCTTTTTCCGTAGTTATATCTCGTAATATTGTTTCATTTTCTTGTTGTTTTTTGCTGTCTTTATTTATTATGATTGATCGGCGGCATATCAGAAGCCAATATGCCGATGGTTTACGCGATAATACTAATCGAAACCCCGGAACTTCATCATTGGCAATATCTACTGGTGAATATTCTTCAAAATCCATTTTTTGTCCGCCCCAAATTGTAAAACGTTGCCAAAGACTTTGAGATGGTTCCTTCAAATCAACCGTAATATTAACATTATACGCTCCGCCATAAAGATAATAAATTTTTTCATTATCAGTTTGTGCCCATTCTGTTACGTTGCCGTGCATTCCTTTTATATGCCATTTGTTTTCCGGTTCGCTACTCACATCACGAACGCGATCTACATTGTCAATTTTTTGTCTCTTGTTTAAAAATCCTGTTTTGAAAAATGCTTGGAGTATCTTTTCACACTCCTTTTTTTTCTCTTTTTTTTGACAACAGTATTCGATAACTTTTACAATTTGAGTTTGAGAACCAGTAAAATTATCAGACTCTTTCATCTCTTTCCAAATATCTTCACAGTCGCGTCTTATTCCTTCCGGTAACTTATTATAATTTGACCATAATCCGTTGCCGAAATGCGGGGTATTTTTAGCCTCTTCGGATGTTTTTGTTGCACGACAAGCATATTGCCATTCAATTTTTGTCGGTAATCGATATTGACGTTTCTCTATATTTACAACACTATCATGTGCCAAAATATCAGTTTCAAATAATTTTTGAATACAAGTTTCCGTGTCTTCGATAATTATTCCCCGAATCGGAAAAGACATTTTATCGAAATACTCTTTATCTGCAATACCCGCCAGCCGATTTTTAATTTCATTGACTTTATCACTATTGGTTAATATTTTAAATTCACCGATGGACATTTCCGTTTCTTGAATATAAAACCCTTTGATAGGAATGGGCGCAGCTTTATCATCAAAGCGTCCGTCAAACGTTTTGCCGCTTGGACAATAACGAAAATGTATGTCCGCAGAATTAACTTTAATTGTCAATAACTCGCCTTCCTTCGGTTCAGCATGAAGCGAAGGAATCATCGTAAGTAATGTAATTATAACAATATTCGTTGTAATTATTTTTTTCATCATTTTATTCCTTTATTATTTTTTGATTTAGTATGGGATTTCATTATTTCTTTAATTTTATTTATGTCTTCATTTGTTAAGGGCTTTTTCGGTTCTTCTTTTTTCGGCGGCTGCCAATTCCACGCATCACAAGGAACAACCAATCGGAAACCAACTGCCGGCAATTTATCTATTTCTAAACCGGAACGCCGAATGGGAATGAGACGATTATAATTTGTATCTTTATAGGAACCTCCGCGATATGTTCTTATTTTGGGAATTGTCGAGGATTCTTTCGGGTAAAGGTTTTGATCTTTTTCGATAAAACATTGGGGCAATGTTGAAGGAATATATTTAAGTTCGATATTATTATCGTTAATAAAATCAAAAAATTGATTTCGATATTCATCAAAACACCATTCGCTCACATTGCCGGACAAATTGAAAATACCAGTAACAGTTTTATCTTTTGTTTTAGTTACATCCAAAGCGGTTATTTTTGTTTTTTCTTGCTTATCTTCGGTAGAAAAAACGGATTGTACATCGTCCGTCCAAGACAACAACCGATCATCTCCGCAACGTGCGGCTATTTCCCATTCAATTTCCGAAGGTAAACGAACATTCAGTTTCAAATAATTAGACGTCACAAAACAATATTGAACACAATGAAGCCAAGGTTCATTCGTAATAGGTAATTGTGAATTTGTCGGTTCATCTTTATAACTGGCTTCCCACATTTCCATTGTTATTTCTCTATCAAGAATAAAAAAACACTCTTCCAAATCAATTGTTCTTATGTTTGGAATGTTATGGGCGATCATTGGTTCATCGCTTTGTTCAAATAGGAATTGCCGTTGTTGTTCCGTGATACCGATTTTATACTTGCCCGGCATGATAGGAATAAACATAAGCGGTTTCTTTACATTCGGTAACTTTAATTCCATCTTGCCGTTTTTTTGTGCTTCGTCAAGTTTCATTTTCCAATCTTGTTG
>JAIRLW010000138.1 GCA_031259095.1 Planctomycetaceae bacterium
TAATGTCGATTGAAAATGGTCAATCAATTACTTATACTCTCAAATCCTCCACCTTATACAAGACCATTTTTGGTCTAGTTTGTGCCGTCCACCGCTACAATAAGTCATTGTCTAAAGACAATACGGCAACTTTTCCAAGTTCGGGTTCTGTTTTACCGAAAAGAGATTCGCCATTCCAGAGGTTGGAACAAAAAATGTCGCAATCTATCAGCGGAATTATTACAAAGATTTTGATTTCATTTTTACTAACCTCATTTCCACCTAATTTTCTTAACAAAACAACCTCAGTAGCAATGAATCCCGCCAAAACCGACTTTATTACCTTATTACCTCATGATTCGTTTACGTTTTTAATGAGGTAATGAGGTTTGTACTTTGGGGAACTTGTTGCTACTGAGGTTGTTTTGTAAGAAAAATTAGGTTGAAAATAAGGTTGGTAAAAAATGAGCTTGAAACCTGTGGAAAATTCCGCTGATAGATTACAAAAAATTTCGTAATCTATCAGCGGAATCTCTAAAAATATCGTTTGCTAAAAGATTTTGAACTAATTGATCAATCGATTATTTATCCCATGAGTCCCAATTGTCCCTAAAGTCCTTTTTTGAGAGACGTTAGGGACTAAAGGGACATTAGGGACATGAGGGACAAATGATTTTTCATAAAACGTTGTGGTGAAAAAATGGATTTTTAGAGGTTCTCACTGACCTATCAGGTGATGACCGCCTCCCAATTCCGAAATAACCGGAAAAACTACCATTGAACGGAATTAAAAAAATTGTTATTCTTTAGTTTGGAGTGTCAAGAGAACCTCTAAAAATTCGTTTTTAATCACAGAATTATTTGTCCCAATTGGTCTCTAATGTCCCTTAAGGTTTCTAACATTGTGCTTTAAATTGGCGATTTCGGAAAATGATGCTTTTTGACTCGGAATATACGATGTTTTACATGATTGCGGGCATTGTGATTATGACCGCATCGTTGTTATTACATCAGTTCAAACGCCGGCGGCTCGAACTAGAACAGCAAGCCAAACGACGTGCCGCTGTCGAGGCGATTCGTGAAACGGAACGGAAACAGCAATTTCAAACCGTAACCACCGTTAAAGCAAAACCGGAAAAATCATCTTCCGCGGCGCCGGAACGAATATCGCTTCCTGATTTTCCGGATCAACAATTTACCGGCATGTATTCACCGCGTAATATTGCCAAATGGGAAGCGGAAATTCATCAGATTGGACGGCAAATGATCGGAACCCTCGACTCCAAAATGGTTGCCCTCCAGACGCTCACCCAAGAAGCAAACCGCACTGCCAATCGAATGGAACTCCTGCTCGAACGA
The DNA here is from genome assembly GCA_031259095.1 of Planctomycetaceae bacterium. Classification (GTDB taxonomy): domain Bacteria; phylum Planctomycetota; class Planctomycetia; order Pirellulales; family Thermoguttaceae; genus WRKP01. Next base: position 1,339 of record JAIRLW010000138.1, read on the forward strand.
TTCGAAGAACTCGCCCAATCTCAATTCAATCCAACGAATCAACTTAATCCAATTAAGCAAAGTAATCCAATTAATCAAAGTAATCAAATTAATCAAAAATCTTCAAAAGACCAAGAATCACAGCAATTTCCTGTTCATGAGGAGAAGATTCCCGCAAAATTGCCGGAACCTCTTCCCAATCTCATTCCGGCTGGAATCGCCGAACTTCCCGCAACTTCTCTCGTGTTAAATGATTTCCAACCCGACCAACTCCAACAACCAAACCTCAACGAAACACCCGAAACAATTCCTCACGCAACCATTCTCAAAGTAGAAGACATAAAAGAAAAAAATAAACCGGAAAAAAAATCGCCGTTTTATGAAAAACCAACCTTTTCACCGGAAATAACCAGTAATAATAATAATAATAATAATAATAGTTTACGGCAAGGAATGACGGGAACCGGTTCACGGATAAAACCGTTACAAAGACCGGAAAACTTGTCTTTCGGTTCGCTTTACGACGACAAATTGGCAGAGCGTGAACATGGAGAAGTTTTTGCGGTTGCCGCCGCTTCCCGTTCCGGTCTGCCGTCCATTCCCGATTCACGTCTCGATTTGCAAAAACAAATCGAAATGCTGGACAATTACGGTTATTCGTCCCGACAAATCGCTCAAAGTTTGAATATTACCGTTGGAGAAGTCGATCTCCTGCTAAAATTAAAAGGGGAAAAATAATGTCCGAAAAACAATAGGAAATCTCTAATGATTCATTAGTTTCACAAAGAATCATCTGTCCCTTATGTCTCATTTGTCCCTAATGTCCCTCAAGGAATATTGGAACATTAGGGACGATAGGGACTAAGGAAACCAATATTGTCAATAACGCTTATGTTCACCGCAAAACTTTCAATTTATCAAGGTCCCATCGATTTGTTGCTTTATCTGGTGCGCAAGGATGAACTGGATATTCGGGATATTCCCATCACGTCCATTTTAGAACAATATCTCGATTATATTGCGATCTTGGAAGAAATTGATGTGAATATGGCGGGAGAATTTCTGGCAATCGCCAGTATGCTTATTGAAATCAAATCGTTTGAAGTGTTGCCGGGTGAAGAAAGTGTTGAAGAGGAAGCGGATGATCCGCGTAAAGAACTGGTTGAGCAATTATTAGAGTACAAAAAATTCTGCGATGCTGCCAATGCGTTGCAAGCCCGTAGTGAACATTGGCAGTTACGGTTTCCGCGTCTTGCCAATGATTTGCCGCCGCGTCCGCGTAACATGGCGGAAGAACCAATTCGGGAAGTGGAATTGTGGGATATTGTGAGCGCGTTTGGTCGTATTCTTCGTGAAAATTCGCCGAAAGCAAAACATGAAGTCATCTATGACGAAACGCCCATTTCAACACACATGAAACGAATTTACCAACGTCTTCAAGTTGAAGAACGAATTGCGTTTCGTCAACTTTTTGTACCGGGTCAACATAAGACGTTGATGGTTGGCGTTTTTCTTGCGTCGTTGGAGTTGGTTCGGCATGAATACGCCAATGTTTTTCAGGACGGCAATTTCGGTGAAATTGAATTGACTTGCCGACAAGGTACAAAATCTCTCGACTTCGCCGCGCTCGATACCGCCGCTTAAATTTAATCGGGACAAATAATTCGGCGATTAAAAACAAATTTTTCTGATTGGGGGATGTCAAAAATCACGAGGTAGGCAACCTTTTTGGCAAAAAGGTCGCCTACCTGACTAAGGGTGCCAATGTTTTTTCAACACCCTGTTGACGATTTTTGAATTTCTGGTAAATTTTGCGAAATATTTTATTTCGGTGTTATCTTTTCAGTTCCCATTCGGTCTGGTTCCGAAAAGATATTTTATTTAATTTAATAGACTTGACCGTTAGTTATTGGCCGTTTCCAAAACGTCGTCCCGATTCGATTCATTAGAAAAAAGAATTATTTGGCGATGTGCCGAAGGTTACGGCTTAAGATTCAGAAAGAGAGTAATTCACAATGTCTCACGCTCCTACTCCTGTCTCCGTTCAGGAATTAATCGACGCCGGAGTTCATTTCGGTCACCGCGCCAGTATGTGGAACCCCAAAATGCGTCCCTACGTCTATGGACGACGTAAACTCATTCACATTATCGACGTTCGGGAAACTGTTCGCGGTATTTTACGCGCCAAAAAATATCTGCGACAAGTCGCCGCTCAAGGAAGTTTGGTACTGTTTGTCGGAACCAAACGGCAAGCAACCGAAACAATCAAAAATGAGGCTGCCCGTTGCGGGATGCCTTACGTCGCTGAACGTTGGCTCGGAGGAACCCTGACCAATTTCAAAACCATTCGAAGCCGACTCTCCCGACTCAAAGAACTCGAAGAAACTCTCGGCGGCGACCAATTGCATACTTATTCGAAAAAAATGCAATCGTCGCTCCAGCGTGAACATCGCAAAATGTTTCGGAACTTGAACGGAATTCGTGAAATGAACCGTTTTCCCGAAGCAATGGTGATTGTCGATCCGAAAAAAGAAAAAAACGCCGTTAAAGAAGCACAAAAACTCGGAATTGTTACGGTGGCGTTGATCGATACCGATTCCGACCCAGACGAAATCGATTTGGCAATTCCGGGAAATGACGATTCTATCCGGTCAATTGAAGTAATTATGCGTTGTCTTGCCGATTCTGTTATTGAAGGTTGTCACGACGCCGGTATCCAGTCGGAAATCGCCGAACGGTAAAATCAATCAAATTCGGAATGATTTTTATTTCGCGTTCAATCGACTGGAATTAATTTCAGTTGTCTAAAGTCGAAGTAAAAATCAATTTTTCAAGGTTTCAGAAACTTAACTAATTTTTAACTAACAATGGATATATCAGCATCTCAGGTTAAGGCATTTCGTGACAAAACGGGATTGCCGATGATGGATTGCAAAAGAGCGCTCGTTGAAGCCGACGGCGATGAAGAAAAAGCCGTCGAAATACTTCGTAAAGCCGGAGCAAAAACAATGGCAGGACGAACTGATCGTGAAACGGAAAGCGGTCGGATAGCAATTTTCACTGATACAAAACGTCAGGTTTCGGCGATGGTCGAACTTCTTTGTGAAAGCGCGCCGGTTGCCAACACGGAAGAGTTTATTGCTCTAGTCAACGGTCTGGCGGAACAACTGGCAACAGGTCCCGGAGCAAAAACTCCCGACGAACTTCTCGCTCAACCGTTTCCGGGTAAATCAGGCGTAACGCTTAAACAGTTTTACGACGATTTGGTCAACAAAATCCGTGAAGTATTTCGTTTGACGCGGATTGTTCGGGTTGAAGGTTCTTGCGGAGCCTACGTGCATCACAACGCCGCTGTCGGTGTTCTGCTTCCAATTGAAGGAACAAATGTTAATCTTGCAAAAGATATTAGTATGCATGTTGCGTCGATGAAACCGCAGGCTCTTAGCGAAAAAGATATTGATCCGGTCATTGTCGAAAAGGAGCGTCAATTTGTGGTTGAGCAAGTCAAAACACAAAACGCCAACAAACCGGATAATATCATCGAAAAAATTGTCGATGGTAAAATGAAATCTTTCTTCGCCGAACGGACATTACTTGGTCAACCGTTTGTCAAGGATTCCGCCAAAACAGTCGCGCAAATTTGCGGCGAAGGAAAAATTAAGATTAAAGAAATGATCCATTGGGTTTTGGGACGCTAGAAATCTCAGTAACCGCTCACGGGGTGTTCTAAAATAATATACTTTGAACGGTAACAATTTGGGTTCGTGTAGGAATACAGGCGTCGCGCGAGTTCTTACACAAATTCAATTTGTTACCGTTCAAAGTATCTATCGGCGTTTTCCTGGAACTAAATTTTCAAAATTGTTGCCTATCCTTTCTTTTTTAGCGCAAACAGCAAAATAAAAAACTTGAAAGAACAAATAGTTTTTTTTCTTTAATTCTAATAAATCGGAGAGACTATAAACATTCCATCTTTTACTCTTGTACTCCATCGGAAATACATTATAATACGAATTTGTTGTTTTTAACTTATCGACAAATTGATTTTACCATTGAAAAACGGCAATGAATTATTGAACATTTAAGCCCGTAAAACAACGTCCCTAAAAATAATAAAATCCTGAAAAACAAGGATATTTTGATGCACGTTTATAGGAAAGGGCATGTCTATTGTACCATAATTCAATAAAATCAAGGATTTACAATACTTTAAACCATTAATTTTTAACCATTAACCTCTAACTAATTATGAGACATTTCGTACATTTGTTTGTTGTATCGGTTTTTCTGACCGGTTCAGTGTTTGGACAGGACCCCGGCTGGCATCAGGTTCCGAAAGAGGCGTTGTTGGAAAAAGGAGCCGATGTTATTAAAATGCTCCTTTCAACAACCGACGAAACCGCAATGTTAAACATTGTGAAACAGCCGGGAACTGAAGACGATATTTTGCGTCTCAAAATGTTTGCCTACAAACGGCTCGGAATGTACGGCGCCAAGGCGGCGGTTCCGGTGTTGGTCGAAAAACTCGACATTGAAAAAGAAGGATTTTACGCACGTTACGCTTTGGAAACAATTCCCGGCGATGAAATTGATGTTGCGCTTTGTGAAGCGGCAAAAAACGTTAAACGTCCCGAAACTCTTGCCGGAATATTGACAACGCTCGGTGTTCGCGGTCATTCCAAGTCGGCGGCAACCGCAAAGGAATTTCTGAAACATGAGAACCTCGACGTCCGCAAAGCCGCCGGTTACGCTTATGCGAACACTGCCGGTGATGAAGCGGTTGAATTTTTCACGCAACAATCACTCGATCCGGCGTTAGCGGATTCCGGCTTTTTGCTCGCCGAAATTTTTGCGAAAAACGGTCAAAAAGAGAAAGCAATTAAAATTTATGACGCTTTGGCGGTTGCCGACATTAAAGCGTATCAACAAGAAGCCGCATTGTATTGGGGTATTCTTGCTCGCGGTTTGGACGGGATTGAATTACTTGTTGCGCAATTAAATTCCGAATCGCCGAAATTTTTCGGTGTTGGTCTCAAAGCGGGGCGTGAACTTCCCGCCGGTAACACTGTTACGAAAGCAATGGTCGAGCAGCTCCGTAAACAATCTGATCCGTTACGGAAAGCAAAATTAGTGCGTTCCATCGGCGACCGCAAAGATAAGGAATCTAAAATTGTTTCACTTCCGGCAATTTCGGAACTTGCCCAATCCGGCGAGACGGTTGTTCGTGTTGCGGCAATTGATTCGTTACGAAATATCGGCGATCCGTCGGTGTTGCCGATTCTGATTGGCGCGGCCAATCAAACGGATTCGCCGGAAGTTGCCAAAGCGGCAGAAAATACGTTGCGGAATTTGCCCGGTAAGGAAATCGACGATGCGGTGGTCGGTTTGCTCGAAAAAGGCAACGCCGCAACAAAAATTACCGCTATTGGTCTTGTGGAAGACCGCCGAATTATTTCCGCGTATCCGCTTTTGAAAAAAGGGCTGCTGGATTCCGACGCTGGTGTACGAAAAGCGTCCATTGACGCGCTCGGTCAAACAGCGGAAATTGACGATTTACCGATTCTTCTTGACGTGCTTGACAAAGCGAAATCAGATGAAGAAGCCGAAAAAATTCTTATTGTACTGAAATCGGCTTGTACCCGTTTACCGCAAGACGCCGCTTCGTCGGAAGTTCTCAAACTATTCGCTAACGGTTCAACGGCAATGAAAATCAATCTTCTCGATTTACTCAAAGAAATCGGCGGCGCGAAAGCGATGGAAATTGTCGAACAATATGCGTGGGGTCATGACGCGGAACTACAAGACAAAGCAACCGCTGTTCTTGGTCAATGGCGTTCACCGCAAGACCTGAAACTTGTTGCCGCCGCGTGTCTGAAACTGGCGAAAGAATCGAAAGAGAACAAATTCAAAGTTCGCGGTTTGCGCGGTTACATCCGGCTTGCCCGTCAATTCAGTATGGCTGAAGAACAACGGTTACAAATATGTCGGGAAGTTTATGATCTTGCTGACCGCGACGAGGACAAAGTTCTTATCTTCGATGTTTTTGCACGAAATCCATCGTTAAAGGTTCTGGATGCTGCCGTGAACTATCTTGACAACGAAAAATTCAAGGAAAAAGCAGCCGAATCTGTTGTTGTGATTGGCGAAAAGTTGCAGGGCAAATCTCGGCAAACCGCCGACGCCATGAAAAAAGTGATCGAAAAAACCGCCAACAACAGCATTAAAGAACGCGCCCAACGTGTTCTCGATAAACAGTAACGCTCCTGCCTTGAAAGACGGCATTTTCAGAACCGCAGGTCAACGGACTGCGGAAAAAAAACATCATCACCGCTCAACGATCTGCGGAGAATACTTCCGGAGAAAACTGGAAAAGAACTGTATGCTTACATTATGGGCATTATCAATTACAAAAAATCAAAGTTACGCAAGCGGATTATTATCATTACAAAATTAATCCGCTTGCGAACTCTCCGCTCTCCGTTCTCAACTACTCCCTACCCGTTGGGTAGGGCTGGCTTATCTTGCCCTTTCAGGGCGGAAGAAAACCTGATGAATGTCCGTGTTTTTGTCCCGTTAGGGACAACATATTGGTAGCAAATGAAGTTGATTCAAAACGCTTGTCCCGTAGGGACGAAATGTTGGTAAAATCAAGAATCCATTGGGAATCCTACCAATATTGCCTCCCTACGGGAGGCGGTTTATTTTGTTGTTGCGATGTCCCATTAGGTAAAAAATAAACAGTCCTTTATCATTATTTTTGTTTCCTTCTTTTGTTTCTGTT
>JAIRLW010000284.1 GCA_031259095.1 Planctomycetaceae bacterium
ATCCGCTATCCACTTTCAACTATCAACTATTATATCGCCCTTTCAGGGCTTCGGTTGGTGATGGTCCTTGAACCTACCCCGTTGGGGTAGGCTATAATCCTATTGCCCTTTCAGGGCAAATACTTTTTTAACCTCAAACAATAATTCCGCTGATAGATTACCTATTTTCAGTATTTTTACTATCCGCTTTCCGCTATTAACCGTCAACTATAAGGAACATTATTATGCCGCACAATCGCGACTATTTACCCGCAAAAGACTCCGAACTTGTTGTTTGGAGCAAAAACTTTTTAACGCTCATTCTTGCCAACGCGGAAGCGTGGAGTATTAACCAAACAGAAACAAGAGCGTTGCAAACTGCCGTAACCAACTTTCAAACATTGCAGGCACAAGCCGATAGCCCCGCAAAAAACAGTATTATCGTCAAGCAAAAAAACGACGCTAAAAAAATTCTCAAAGAAAAAATCAGCGAACTGGTCAATTTTCGTCTGAAAAATCCCGTCATTACGGACGCTCAACGAATTTCGTTGGGCTTGCATATTCGGGACCCCAAACCATCGCCCATTCCGGTTCCAACAACGATTCCAGAGATGAATTTCGAACTAGCGGGAGTGAGACGCTTAGCGGTTCCGTTCCACGACTCCGGCTCTTCCACCAAAGCAAAACCTTACGGCGTGAACGGCGCCGTTATTTTGTACGCCGTGCTAAGCACGCCGCCGAAATCGATTAAAGACCTTAACCAATCCGTCCTAGCCACCAGAACACCTCATATCTTTGAGTTCGAAGAAGAGGATCGCGGAAAAATTGTCTATTTCGCAATCTGTTGGCAAAACGAAAAAGGAGAACGCGGCCCTTGCAGTGAAATCGTCAGCACTATAATACCGTGAAGCAGCGGAAAGCGGAGCGTTCATAGCGGAGATCGCCGCAAACAGATTTTTATATCTATTCCGCCGTGAAAATTTTGTAATAGATCAGCGGAATCGTTGTTTGAGGTTAAAAAAGTATTTGCCCTGAAGAGGCAATAGGATTATAGTCTATCCCAACGGGGTAGGCTATTCAGTAAAAAATACCGGCGTCCCTTTCGGGGCTAATATAAAAAATAAGTAATCTATCAGTGGAATTTTCAAAAACGTCTTCTAACAGTTTTCGCAAACCTTATTTTCAACCTTATTTTTTCCTAACAAAACAACCTCAGTAGCAATGAATCCTACCCAAACCGACCTCATTACCTTATTACCTCATGATTCGTTTATGTTTTTAATGAGGTAATAAGGTTGTATCTATGTTGTGTCTTTGGCTACTGAGGTTGTTTTGTTAAGAAAATTAGGTGGAAATAAGGTTATTTGTCCAATATTCATACGTGTAAAAGATATTCCGCTGATATATTATAAAAATAATAATTCCAGTAATCTATCAGTGGATTTTTTGTTTGAGGTTAAAAAAGTATTCGCCCTGAAAGGGCAACATAAGCCAGCCCGCCGCAACGCGGCGGGTTAGAATCCCCAATAAGTTCGCCCTGAAAGGGCAATATATCTTGTGAATCAAACGGTTATGTTGCCCTTTCAGGGCAAAACTGTTGTGGGGACTTTGACCCCTACCCGTTGGGTAGGGCTGGCTTAGATTGCCCTTTCAGGGCGTAGGAAAAATATCATAAACTTGATCAAAAAATAAAAATTCCACTGATATATTAAAGATTCCGCTGATAGATTACCCCTGCGGAATCATTACGGATTTTTTACCGCCGCAACGATAACTCCGCTTGCGGGCATGTTCCGCACGCCGCTATCCGCGCTTCGCCGCTTTATGAAAGGAGAAATTAAATGAAACGAATGTATTGCGTTTTATTTTCCGTGTTGGTTCTGTTTTCTGTTTCGTCCGCGAAGCCGGAATCAACGGAACGGATTGACCGTGAAGCATTAGTCAAACGGCATCAAATCACGCTTGACCAAATTTCCGGTTCGGAACTGTTGCAAGTCGGCAACGGCGAAATCGCTTATGGAATCGATTCAACCGGTTTGCAAACCTTCTTCGGAAATACAATGTCGCATTGGGGTTGGCACTCCGTACCTTGTCCCGTTGAAGGAAGTTATTCGGCGTTGAAATTGGAGAAATTCGACTTTCACGGACGTGAATTGCCCTATCGAACCTCTGCAAAAGGTCAAGAGAACCTCTTCGCCTGGATGCGCGAAAATCCGCATCGAATTAACCTCGGCCGTCTGCGTTTTCTCATTAAAAAGAAAGACGGTACGTTGATTGAACCCAAAGATGTTCAAAAAATTAAGCAAACACTGAATCTATGGGAAGGAACGATTGACAGCAATTACGAAATCGAAGGAGAACCGGTTCATGTTCAAACTTGCGCGGAACCGCTCACCGGTTCGCTCGCCGTAACTATTGAGACCAACTTAATCAAACAGGAACGTTTACAAATAGAATGGGCTTTTCCTTACGGTTCGCCGAACAATTCCGGCGCAGATTGGGAAAAACCGGAAAATCACCAAACAACCATTCAACAGCAAACACAATACCGCGCCGTAATTAAACGGCAACTCGACGGCGCTGTTTATTATGCCGCCGCCGTTTGGCAGCCGGATACGCCGCTTTCAGAAATCGCGCCGCATACGTTGGTATTAACGCCGGATAAATCGAAATCGGTTTTTTCCTTTTCAGCAGTCTATTCGCCGAATCAAGAAACGTTAGAGGCTGCCCCATTTGATATTGCTTTGCAATCTTCCAAAGCGTCTTGGCAAAACTTCTGGAAAACCGGCGGAGCAATTGATCTTTCGGAAAGTTCCGATCCGCGTTGGAAAGAACTTGAACGCCGGATTGTTCTTTCGCAATATCTTTTAGCCGTCAACGAATCCGGTTCGCTGCCGCCGCAGGAAAGCGGGTTGTTCAATAATAGCGGTTGGTACGGAAAATTTCATTTGGAAATGCATTGGTGGCACGGCGCACATTTTGGGCTTTGGAATCGTTGGGCGGCGTTTGACAAAAGTTTGAAATGGTATCGCGATATTTTGCCCAAAGCGAAAGAACTTGCCGCATCGCAAGGATTTGCCGGAGCGCGATTTCCAAAAATGATTGGCCCCAACGCGGAAGACGCTCCATCAGGAGTGGGTCCCTTATTAATCTGGCAGCAGCCGCACCCAATTTTTTACGCCGAAATGGAATATCGTCTTGCGCCGACAAAAGAAACGTTGGAGAAATGGCGTGATGTTGTGCAGGAAGCGGCGGCGTTTATGGCGGATTTCGCGTTTTTCGACACGGCAACGAATCGCTATATTCTTGGTCCGCCGCTAAAAACCGTGCCGGAAAATAACAATCCCAAAACAACATTAAATCCGGCTTTTGAGTTGTCGTATTGGCGGAGCGGTTTGCGAATGGCTCAAACATGGCGGGAACGTCTCGGGTTGCCGCGGGAAAAACATTGGGACGACATCCTTCAAAAACTCGCTGAACTTCCGCAACACGACGGCGTTTATCTTTTGCAGGAAAATCTGTTGGATACTTACACAAAACAGAACTGGGAACATCCGTCGTTGATTGGAATGGCAGGGATGCTGCCCGCCGACGGAACCGATCCGGTCATCATGAAACAAACAGTCCGCCGAGTTTGGACGACATGGCAATGGAATCGTTGTTGGGGTTGGGATTTTCCGATGATGGCGATGGCTGCCGCCAAAAACGGCGAACCCAAAATCGCGATTGACGCTTTGCTGCATCCGTCTCACAAAAACGGAATGAATAAAGCCGGATTGAGTACGGGCGGCCCCTTTCCGTATTTTCCATCGAATGGCGGTTTACTTTATGCGATTGCCATGATGGCGGCCGGATGGGACGGTTCGCCCAAAGTGAACGCTCCCGGATTCCCCAATGACGGCTCTTGGAACGTGCGCTTCGAAAATTTACAACCCGCTCTCTAACATCATTAGTTTCAAGTTAAGCGGGAGGTTCGCTCCGGGCAGGCGGACTGTTGTCCCCAAACCGTGTCGGCGATTGACGGCTTGACCCTGTGAACGGCAGGAAATCGGAACGAAAAACGGCAGGCAACCTTGGGATTGCCGGACGCAAACAGTATTAGGGCATGTTGTCCTTAATCTTGACAGGTTGTATTGAAAAGATTATCGTTCGCCATGAAATAGACAACAAACATCGAAATAGAGGGGAACGCCGCTTCCGAAATAGAAAAGAGTTCAGGCGGGTTCTGACACGGCAGGATAAATTAGAGGAAACCGATAACGCCTTCATCGCCATCGCTAATATCATTGTGTTTTTGAGAAATGAGCGTCAACACGCCCAAGCATTGGGTAGGGACATTAGAGAGATTAGGGACGGCGATAGGGACTAAGAATCACTAAAAGATTATGATTCGGTTACGGATTCTAAATGTTTCGCAATTCGAGCATAGAGATCAAGAAGATTTTGCCATTGAACCGCAGAAAGTGAAACTCTCGCCTCGTCCGCATCTTCTTTACCGCTTTTACCGTTTTCGGACTCTAACGGTTCAGTATGAACTGTCGCCGTCAGATAACGCAACCGAATCAAAATATAATGGAGAAATTCCAGCAGTTGAGCCAATTGACGCGGCGGAAGATCGGTCGGCGGATCCGGAGGGGCTAATAAATGGAGCGGCGCTAATTCTTCCTTGAAAAGACCGCGAAAAATCTCAACCTCAAATAAATGTGAAGAAAGTTTGTCAATGTTCGACCCTTCCATGTAACGTTCAAGAAATTGGAACTCTTCGCCGGCAATACCCATCGGAACCGACGCCGATTGATCTTTCTTACTCAATTTCGCAAGACGTGCGGCAATCTCATCGGTCGAACCAAAAATCAGTACAGACCGCCCCAACGAAATAATATCTCCGGGGCGCAACCGCCAAACATGAACCGCCTCGCCGTTTACCCGCGTCCCATTCGTACTCTGAAGATCCGTCAAAAGAATCGCCCCGTCGTTTTCGTGAATCTTCAAATGATAACGGCTCACCCGTTCATCATTCAGCTGAATGAAATTACCCTCTTCACGACCAATCGACACCGGCGTCGCAATCTGACGAAACGCCTTTCCGCGTTCAGGACCGTCCAAAATTCGAAGCGTTACTAACGACATAAAATCATCAAAATGAAAATCAATACAACTCTGATTGCCAAACCAAACTTCTTAATTATCCGCAATAAAATCAAACCAGATCAACTGTTTCCAAATTTCATTGCAACATTGTGAAAAGTTAATTTCCCAGCATTCACAGGCTGGAGTATTAAAATGGATAAAATTACAACAGTAATCAGGATTTTAAAGGTTGACATGTCCATTTCCCAATCTATCTGTTTTAAGATTTTGACGCTGATAGCAGAAATTTATTTTAGACATAAAAACTGCCTATTTTACCAACCACTCTATGAATGCCAGGAACGAAACTAACCAGATTTTAAAATAAAAAAAGGATATAACAAGGTGCAGTATAAAAATTTTACAGATTTTAAGGTTCACCCAATTTGAGAACGTCCCTATTCTTAGATTTTATGCGATTTTACAAAAACAATCAATCATTTTCTCTATGTTTTTCCCAAAAACTTGTTTCGGGGATATTCTCCTCCCCTTGTTTTTTTAAAATAATTGAGTAAACTAATTGATGTAAACTGTTGTTTCAAACATAAGTTTTATTTTTTTTACAACCAATCCCTTTCACATCAAATACATCGAACAATGAATTTCAACATTAGCAAAAGTTTGTTTTTCTCCGGTATTTTCACTTTTACTTTGACGTTTGCTCTGCTCGCCCAATCCGGTTGCGGTCAGAAACAAGCGACCAGTTCTGCCGCTTCAGCCGCAACTCCCCAAACGGAAGTTGTTGTGGATAACGTCGGTCAAGACGATGTTCAACTTTATATGTATGTTCCCGGACAAACCGTTCCGTATCAATTGGTTGATATTCGGGTGCGTGTTGCCGGTTATCTTGAACAGTTGTTCTTCGAATCCGGCGCAATCGTTAAAAAAGGCGACCGTTTGGCATTGATCGAACAGGATCAGTATCAAGTTGCTCTCGATGCCGCAAGAGCGGAACTCGCCGTTTCTGAAGCCAAAGCCGCCCTTGCAAAATCCAACCTTGATCGTGGTAAGCAACTTGTCGAATCAAAAACAATCACCATCGAAGAATTTCAGTCCCGTCAGGCTGAATTTCAAACCGCTCAAGCCTCTGTGGAACTCGCCAAAACTTCCGTTCGACGGGCAGACCTCGATCTGCAATATACCGATTTAAGATCGCCCCTCTCCGGTAAAGGATCGAAAAAACTGGTCGACGTCGGTAACTATGTCAGCCCGTCCGGTAGTCAATCCGTACTCATGTCCATTGCCCAACTCGATCCGCTTTATGTTGACTTTGCTATCAGCGACGTGCAATTTATCGACTTGAAAGAACGTCTCGGATTCCGTGAAAAATTCGACGAATCGCTCAAAATTTCCGCCGGCTCCGAAATTGATGAAACAGAAACGGATAAAATAGAAACAGAAAACAAAACAGCCGAAACTGAAAAATCCGAAAATAACGAACCGGAAAATCAAACGTCGCAAAACGATGATATTGGAAATATCGGCGGAACATTTGAAGTTGCCATGTCAACCGGTATTGACGTTATGTCCGCTGACTTTGCTTTTAAAGGTAAAATTATTGCTGTACTGGATAACCAGATTAGTTACGAAACCGGACAAATCACACTTCGCGGAGAACTGCGAAATCCGTTGTTTCGTATCAATAATCGCGACGATTATATGCTCTATCCCGGTCAGGTTTGCCGTGTTCGGATTCCTCACGAAAAAATTAAAAACGCTATTCTGATTCGGGAAGAAGCCATTCAGACTGACCTTGATACAAAATATGTTCTTACCGTGAGCAAGGGAATGTTTACCCCAACAGACCGGTTCAATCAACCGCTCAAAGATAAAAATGGTAAACCAATTCCGGCATACGAGACGGATATTGTGAAACGGCGGGATATTAAAATCGGTCAATTGCTCGATTCACAAATGCGGATCGTTCTGGACGGTCTCAATGCGGGTGAAACTTATATCGTCAAAGGACTTCAACGTGCCAGAATCGGGATGGAAGTTGCCGCGATTACGCTGGAAGAATACAACAAACGACGAAGTGAAGAAGCCGGAACCAGTACCAATGGAAATGGAACCGCCGATAAAAAAGAAATAGAAATACCAGAAACAACAGAATCACCAAAAGATGAATCAGTTACCGAACCAAAAACTGAATCAGAACCGGAAATACAACCGTAATTTCAGATTTCGCGGAACAATTAGGATTGATAGAGGATAACAATGACTCAATTACAGTCGTTTTCTGATACAACATTTGGCAATGTCCATGTTTCGTCGGAAGTTCCTTGTCCGGCGCCGGATTGGGAAAGTGGCGTACTTCGTGCTTATTCGCCGGAAGAACGAAGAGCAATTCACAGTTGGTATGCCCAATGCGGTTTAGTAGAACCATTGGAAGAAATTCTCAGAGACGCAAAACCAATAACCGAACAAGATTTGGAAGAAATGAAAAAAGTCAGTCAAGAATTGTTTCCGCCAGATAAGGAATTTAATGATTTTTGGGATGAAATAGAACTTAACTTACCGCGTTTTAAGACAACGCGGTGAACAATATTAAATTAATCAATTAACTAAATTAACTAAAATTAATTAAAAAACATGTTTTCCCATTTTTTTATTGATCGTCCGATTTTTGCTTGTGTAGTATGTTTGGTGATCACGTTGCTTGGAGTGGTTTCGTTTAATTCGTTACCGGTTGAGCAATTTCCAGATATTGTACCGCCGACGGTTTCCATTTCGGCAACATATCCCGGCGCGAGTGCGGAAGATGTTGCGAATGCGGTGGCGATTCCGCTTGAGGAACAACTCAATGGAGTTGACAATATGATTTACATGGATTCGCAATGTACGAGCGACGGATCGTTGCGAATTACCGTATCGTTTGAAGTCGGGACGAATCCTGATATTGCGTCGGTTCTGGTTCAGAACCGTGTTAAGGCGGCGGAACCGCTTTTGCCGGATGAAGTCCGGCGTTTGGGAGTTCGTGTTGATAAACGGGCAACGAACTTTATTTGTTTCGTTAATTTGTTTGAAAAAATACCGGAAACGACGGAACCGCAACCCGAATCATCATCGGAGGTTACTTCTCATGGAGTAGGAATTTCCGGTGCGTTGGCAGCGGCTCAAGCGAATGGTAATCAGCAACAAGGCGCCAAAAGCGGTCAATATCTTGCGAATTATGCATCACTTTATTTGAAAGATCGTTTAGCGCGAGTTAAGGGCGTTGGCGAAGTGATGTCGTTTGACCGCCGTACCTTTAGTATGCGTATCTGGCTTGACGAAGACGCGATGGCGGCACGGGGACTTTCCGTACAAGAAGTTCGTGCGGCGATTCAGGAACAAAATGTTCAGGTGGCAGCCGGACGGATTGGTCTTGAACCGATTCCTGACGGCATTCAAACGAATCTTGCCGTTGTAACATTGGGACGTCTTCAGGATGTTTCGCAGTTTGAAAACATGATTCTTCGTATAGATTCTGCGGGAAGAGTTCTTCGTTTGAAGGATGTTGCGCTTATTGAATTGGGCGCAGCCGACTATTCCGGCGAATCACGTTACAACGGCAAAATGGCAACCGGTATGGCAATTGCTCCGCGTGCCGGAGCCAATGCGTTGGAAGTTTCGGCGAATGTGGTTAAAGCGATGGAGTCCCTTGAGGAATCTCTTGAACGGAGTGGTTTGGAATATGCGATTCCGTTTAACGCCACCGACTTCATTCAGGCAACCGTTGACGAGTTTTATGAAACAATTATACTTTGTGTTTTATTTGTTGTTTTTACGATTTATGTTTTTCTTCAAGATTGGCGGGCGGCATTGATTCCGATATTGACTATTCCTGTGTCGATTATTGGGACTTTTTTCCTGATGAATCTTTTCGGGTTTTCGATCAACACAATGACGTTGTTTGGTTTAATTCTTGTTATTGGAATTGTCGTGGACGATGCGATTGTTGTGGTTGAAAATACGCAGCGGATCATTGATGAAGAGCATCTTGATCCTCATTCGGCGGCGAAAAAATCAATGCTTCAGGTCATTGGACCGGTGATTGCGACGGTTCTGGTGATGATGGCGGTTTTTGTTCCGACGGCGATGATGGGAGGAATTGTCGGACAACTTTATAAACAGTTTGCGTTGACGATTGCCGGTTCCATTGGAATTTCAGGGATTTGCGGCGTAACACTGGCTCCGGCATTGTGTGCGATTTTGCTCCGTCCGTCAATTCCGAAAAATAAACGGTTTATTGGTTTCCGAATTTTCAACTTTGTTTTTGACGGTTTCGGATATTTTTATTCGAGAACCGTTAAATTACTGATTAATATTTCTCCGCTTATTTTTCTTCTTTGGGTGGGTTTAATTGGATTATTACTTTGGACGGTTACGCATCTTCCGTCCGGTTTTTTGCCGAACGAGGATCAAGGTGTTATTTTTATGGAAGTGAAACTTCCTGAAGGCGCATCGCAGGAACGTACTTCCGAAGTGTTGACCCGTGTTGAACGTTTGGTCAGAGCGCAACAAACGATTTTACGGAATGAAGATTACGCAAAACGGAATCTTGTCACTAAAATTTATGAGCGGTTTTGGGATAAGAAAAAAACATACGTTGAAAGCGGCGGAATCAAGTCTGCGATGTATATTTGCGGTTATTCGTTTGTTGGCGGCAGCGGGTCGAATCTTGGAATGGTGATTATGCCTCTTCGACCTTGGAAAGAACGCCGTGACGAAGGGTTAAAAATTCCGGTAATTCAGGCGAGGTTACAGAAAGGTCTTGACCGGATTCCTGAAGCGGAGTTTATGATGTTCACACCGCCTCCGATTCAAGGTCTTGGGATGACGAATGGAGTGGCGTATGTTCTTCTGGACGAGCGCGGAGTTGGAGCGAATACGATTAAGGCGGTGATGGATGATTTGAAGATGAAGGCGGTTGACATGGATCTGATTGTTGCGGCACTGACGCCGTTTAATCCGAGTGCGCCGCGTTTGTTCCTTGACATTGACCGCGACAAGGCAAAACGAATGGGGCTTAATTTAGGTGAAGTTTTTGCCGCGTTGCAATCCTATCTTGGAGCGGCGTATGTCAACGATTTCAATGTTTTTGGTCGGACGTACCGAGTGAATGTTCAGGCGAAGGGAGAATACCGTGACAATATGCAAGATATTCTTCGGATTAAGGTTAAAAACAATGTTGGTACGATGGTTCCGTTGGAGTCGTTTACAACCGTTAAAGAAGTTGCGGGACCGCAGTTGTTGACTCGTTACAATATGTTTCCGAGTGCGCAGTTTACCGGAATTGTTCGTCCTGACCGAAGTACCAGTGAGGGGATTGCGAAAATGGAGGAATTGAGCCGGACATTGCCGGACGGTTTTAGTTTCGATTGGACGGGAATTACGTTTCAGGAAAAAAAGGTCGGCAATCAAACCGCAATTTTCTTTGCGATTTCTGTTTTGTTTGCATTTTTGATTCTTGCGGCTCAATACGAGAGTTGGGCGTCGCCGTTAATTATTATGATGGCGGTTCCGCTTGGAGTTGCCGGATCGCTCACAGCGGTTACACTATTTGCCATTCACGCGGGGAAAATGCCGGAAATCAATTTGTACACGCAAATTGGTTTATTGATGATGGTTGGTTTATCGGCGAAAAATGCGATTCTTATTACGGAATTTGCAAAAGAACGTCGAGAACATGGAGTGCCGTTGGTTCAAGCGGCTTATGAGGCTGGGCGATTGCGGTTGCGTCCGATTTTCATGACTTCGTTTGCGTTTATTTTGGGAGTTTTGCCGTTGGTTTGGGCGGACGGAGCGGGCGGTAATTCCCGAAACGCCATTGGCAACGGTGTTTTCGGCGGTTTATT
>JAIRLW010000311.1 GCA_031259095.1 Planctomycetaceae bacterium
TATATCATTTACAGAACTCCGAAAAACATCTTCATATTCCTTCTCCAATTTGATTGTACTATAATAATAATCGGATGTTCGCAATGTTTTTGCAGAGCCTTTATGACCTTCTACATCAAAACGATAAAAATTTTTATTGTAATCAAAGACCGCCAAACACTTGTCATTTGTTATAATATCATTTTTGTTTTGCGTCATTCTTGTAACGTAACAAATTCCGCTGTTCAAAGAAAGACGTGTATTGTCCATACCTTGCAAAACCATTTCCGCTTTTTGTTTTAACTCTGGTGTTAAATCCGTGGCAAATGAATTGATACTCAACACAACACCAGCCACAACCATTAACAAAAAATGACGCAACATAAAAAAACTCTTTATGTTTAATGATTAAAGATAACGTTTAACTCCATCCACTTTAAAATTTAGTTTTCGTTTTTCCTGATAAACACGATTCAATATAGAGAAAAAAATCTGGACGACGTAGAGATGCCGCCAGACGCATTGTACAGATTCACAACGATAACGAAGGGATGCTTCCTGCGTTTTCCCTTCACAGCGTACTCCAGAGGACTCGAACCTCTAACCTTCGGTTCCGTAGACCGGAGCTCTATCCAATTGAGCTAGGAGTACGTATTACGTAAAGATATTGTTAATATTAAAACTGTTTAACGTTTTTTTGCAAGGGGTACCTTTTCAAAGTTTTTTGGAAGACTTCTAAAGGTAATTTCTAAAAACCTGTTTTTGGGTCAAGTAAAATCGACTAAAATCGATTTTAGTCGATTTTAGTCGATTTTACTTGGTGAAGAAATAAATTTTTAGAAGTTCCCATAAGATCATTTGTTCCTTAAGTCCCTATTGTCCCCTATATCCCTATCTTTTCAGAGTAGATTGAAAAAATTCAGAAAAAATATAAAAAAATTCATTTTTTTGCCAAATTCAGATAGGCAAGAAAAAAAATTTTGCTATGATAGTGAAAATTTATTATGGCATTACTTTTAGCATCGTTTGTTGAAAGTCTAAGTTTTATCTTTTTGCCGTTATGTTTTCTTTAGATAATGATTCAATGACCGAAACTAAAACCATTCTCTCCGCTTGTGGGAACAATAGTTTAACAATCCAGCAATGGATGGTGTTGGTGTTTTCATTCCTGCTTGGTATTGCTGCCGTCCTTACCGTCGATAAACTCTTTATCGCGGATTCCTCGCCGACTGGTTCCGTTCATGCGGCAGTCGCACACCCTTGACCGCAACAAAAGACAACAGGAAATCAGGAAAATAAAGTTATCAAAAAACAATAGCCCAAAAATAAACAACCGTAACTTTCATGGAGGAATACCAATGGGAACACGCATTCCTTTGGATAAATCGTACATCGAACAGAAAGAATTAGAAAAAAAACTCGAACTCAGTACAGCGGAAATCGGACTTTCCGTGCGAACAACCAACTGCCTCGATGAACAAGGAATTTGTACCGTCGGCGACTTGTTGACTTGTCATCGGGAAGACCTCTTAAAAATTGCGAATTTCGGTGAAAAAACGTTGGAAGAAGTTTATAAAGCCCTTGAAAAATTGGGATTTATTCGTGCTGATCGCCGTCCTCCAACGGCTAAATCAGCGTGAGGTGAACGGTGTTTGACCATCCTTCCAACTTTTCCAATCATTCCACTTCAAATTATTCCGACTCCGTTCAAAGAGAACGTCGATCTCGATTGCCTCAGCATCGCTGGGGCGAACCGGTCTTTTTTGCGATCATTCTCCTTGCCGGACTTCTCGTCTTTTTCATCCAACTCTGTACTTGGGCAATCCCGCAACTCACGTTCTATCAAGAGTTTATAGCGTCGCGCGGGACGGTACTCGAAACAAGAATCGCCGAAACGGTTCTCGATACGACTACGGTGTTCCGACCGGAAGTGCTGTTGGAACATCAGGTTCAAGGCGTTTCCTACCGTGTCTGGACTTTTGACCTGCGAACCCTAAAACCGAAAGAAGGTTTTGTTGCCGATAAACAACTTGCGGAATCGGCGTTGGTTTCGTTTCAGCCCGGTCAATCTATCGAATGTTGGTATCGAACCGATCACCCCGAAGAAGCGGTTGTTGTTTGGAAAAATTCCGTTTGGGGTTGGTTTTTCCTACTTCTTTCGTTTTCGTTGATTGTTTCAGGGTTGGTCGGCTTTCTGCAATCTTTCAGGTTGGTTGCGGTTTCCGAAGAACGGAAAGCAGCCAGAGCAATATCAGTCGCTTTATTTCACAATAACTCGCCGCATTTTCGTTGTCCCACCGTTCCCGATATCCGAATCATCAATGAAAGTCCGGGAACGCATTTGGCATTCCGCCTGCCACTTGGAAATCAACCAATTTTTCCGCTTGTCGGTTTAACCTTGTTTACATTCGCGTGGTTTCTTATTTCCTTTGGAATTATGTTTCACTCTTTCATCTATCCGGCGGAAAACAGATCGGATCAAGTGATTGGAGTTGTGTTTCGCGGTTTATTTTGTGGCGTCGGAATTATTCTTTTTGTCAATGTGATGCACCGATTGTTTCTTGAATTTCGTCTAGGACCGACCTTGCTGGAAATATCCGATCATCCCTTGTATCCGGGTCGCAAATACCGCGTTCTACTCCAACAATCCGGCATTTTGAGATTCAACCATTTTTCGGTTGACCTTGTTTGTGAAGAAATAGCCCGATTCCGGCAAGGCACCGACACCGTAACAAATCGCAAAGATGTTTTCCGCCAAACCATTTTCAGCCGAAACGATTTCGAAACAACACCGGATTTACCGCTTCGTCAGGAATTTTTCTTCCAACTTCCGATTGACGCGATGCATTCGTTTCGCGGTGAAAACAACGAAATTCTTTGGAAAATTGATTTTCACGCTCAAATGGTCGGTAAACCTGAAATTCGCCGTGAATGTCCGATGGTTGTTCGTCCGGTGGTGTTGAACGATTTGACTTTAGAAGGAGGAGGATTATGAGCAGTAACAGTCCGTTTTTAATTTTCGCAACATATCAGGCGAATTTTTAAGTTGGTTCGTTCTATTTTATAGTCACTATGGAAAGACACGAATGTTCACGAAAGGTTTTAAAAAATAGAAACAGGGAACCTCTAAAAATTCATTTTTTAACTACAATGTTTATGAAAAATCATTTACTCCTAATGTCCCATTAGCCTAAAGTCCCTTTTTATAGCGACTAATGGGACAAATAATCAATCAATCAATTAATTAATTGATTAAAATAACCAAAAATCTTTTGGCAAATGATATTTTTAGAGATTCCCAACATCATTTTCGTGTCCCTTCGTATATTTCGTAGTTAAAAATCAGTATTAGCAATTCCATTGAATAATTACAATTATGTTTATATCATAAAAAATAATCTGCAAACATCGGCGTAATCTGCGGATTATTTTTTCCATGTGTTCATTAAGATAGACAATTATTTATGAGCAGTATTATCAGTAAAATCATCAATCCGTCCGCAGAACAGGTTAATTCTGTTTCGCCGCGAATTGTTATAACATTAGATGGTCGTGGCAGTCGGCTTTATCATCCCGGTGAAACTCTTGCCGGCAGTTATCGGTTTGACTTTGTTGGCGGCGACGATATTCAGGCGGTTGAATGTTCCATTCTTTGGCACACGGAAGGAAAAGGCAGTGAAGATATGGGAGTTCACGCTTTTTGGCGGCACGCAACCGATGCCGGTGATTGGATTGACCCGCGCCGACCGGGACGATTTCGTACGGTGTTACCGCAAAGTCCGTTATCTTATTCGGGAATTTTGATTAAAATTTATTGGTCGGTTCGTGTTAGGATTTTCCTTTCGGATGGTCGTGAAGCGGTGGAAGATTTGGCGTTTAGACTCGGCAACCTCCCTGACGTCCGTACCTTAAAACCGGTCGATCTTTCGTGAAAATATCTGATCATTTCAAAATTTGGAGTAATAATCAAAAGGTCGCTTTATTTCTCCATATTTTCTGTTATTAAAACCAGTTTTTAAAAGGAAAACGGTATACTCATGACACTTTAAAATTCGGTTTTTATTTTTTTAATTTAAAATATTACGAACAAATGTTTCTGTAGTTTCAAGTAAAGGCGATCAGCTTTTGTGCCGAAATATTGTAATCTTATTGCTGCCGCCCTTACAGGGCTTTTTCTTTCATGGTTTTATATTTGTTACGTAGGGCGTTGCCCTACGCTAATGCCGGTTGCCCCGTTGGGGCGATTTTAGTGAATATATTTTTAAAACGAAAACAAAAATTTCAAGTGTGAGGAATATATGTTACAGCAATTTTAATAACTCACTGAAAATATTATTTTATCCGCCAATAACGTAACTTTGCAAACATTTACCATTTCGTTTCAAATTCATAAACGCCGGAACCTAATTGCATATTGATGGTGTTGA
>JAIRLW010000320.1 GCA_031259095.1 Planctomycetaceae bacterium
ACACGGCAAGGGTTGGAAAAAATTGTTGAATCAAAAAGAATTACCGCTCTTGATTTACGGCAATGCAGCCGATTATTACCGGAGGATTATTCGTTACTCACACGAATGACTCAATTAACGGATCTGAAAATTGCCGGTTTTTCTATTGATGATTCTGTGCTGGAAACAGTTGTGCAACTACCGAAATTAAGCGGATTAACAGTGGAAGACGCCATGATTTCGCCGGAAGGATTGGCAAAAATAACCGCCAATTCAACAATAACGGAAAAACTCACTTCGCTTATTTTGGCAAGAAATACCGCGATATTCGATACGGGGCTGGAATCGTTAAAAAATCTTCATCGGCTGAAACGATTATCGGTCAATGGAATGATGATTACCGGAGAATTTTTGGCAATACTTGCCGTAGAGGAATCCAAACGTCCCAAGTTGGAAACGTTATCGCTTGAAAAATCGTTACTAACACCGGAAGGTGCTGCCGCATTGAAACATTTTAGAGAATTGAAATCGCTTAATCTTACCGGTACGGTGCTGTCTCAAGAAATTGCGGAAATCATTGCCGCTCTGGAAACACCGGAAATTTTGAACCTGTCAGAATGTCAACTGGATAACGAAATGCTAAAAATTATTCGTAATATGAAATCAGTAAAAACATTGATTATTATCGGTAATCCGCTCATTCAGGAGTAATTGCCTATTTTTTGTGTCTATTCAGTAGTGTATTATACTTGCCCTTTCCTAATTTATCCTGCTAATTGGCATAGGTATATTAGAGGTAATTCGAATATTTCATAACATCATGTTAAATAATCACAAGGGGTTTTTTAGAAGTTCCATGTAAATGTTTACAAAAAAAGTTTGTATAAAATTTAACACCTGATAAATTTTAAACGACAAGAACAAAATTTATTCATATAATTCATTGCGGTATTTGAAAATACGATTGGCGGTTTTTATTTTTTGAAGCAATGAAAATCAAAAAATAGTTTTTCAAGTTTTTGAAGTAAGGAGTTGTCGATTCCATTGTGGATTTGATAACGAATAATTTAATCACCTTTTGATTTAAGGATGAAAACGATGAAACATAAAAAATTTCCACGGCGTGAATTTTTAAAAACATCCGGTCTTGCGGCAGGAACAATTCTTGCAACATCACATTTCCCGGTTCATGCGGCTGGCAATGAAACAATTCAAATTGCTCTTGTCGGTTGCGGCGGACGCGGTTGTGGTGCGGTACTTAATGCGTTAAGTACCAATAGTGCGCCGGTCAAATTTATTGCAGCAGCAGATGCTTTTCCCGACCGCTTAAAACGCGCGGAAAAATTACGTGAACAAATGCCGGATAAAATTGACCTTCCGCCGGAACGTTGTTTTGCAGGGTATGACGCTTATAAAAAAGCGATTGACTGTTTACGTTCCGGTGATGTCGTGCTGCTCGCCACGCCGCCGGGATTTCGACCTCCTCATGTCGAATACGCCGTGAAAAAAGGCGTTCACGTTTTTATGGAAAAACCGTTTGCAACCGATTCGCCCGGCACGCGGCGAATTCAAGCCGCCGCAAAACTCGCCGATGAGAAAAATGTTAAGATTGCGTGCGGGTTGATGTGGCGGCATTGCAAAGCCCGTCAAGAAGTTATTGACCGGATTCACAACGGTGAAATCGGAGATTTAACATTGTTACGCGGTTTCCGAATGCATAACTCCTGGTACGCTCCAAACCGTACAACATGGAAAGGAAGCGAACTCGAATTTCAAATCCGATCCTTTCATGGTTTTGACTGGATCGGCGCAAGTTTGTTTATTGATTATTGTATTCATAATATTGATGTTGCGTGCTGGGCAAAAGGGCAGTTGCCTGTTTCTGCTATTGGTCTTGGCGGACGTTCCACGCCGGATATTGCCGGAACAAGTTACGATAGTTATTACACGGAATTTACGTTTCCCGACGGTTCGCTTTTGACTTCGCACGGACGTTATATCAATAATTGTTTCGCCCGTTATCAAGATTACGCACATGGTACCAAAGGTTCCGCATTATTGATGGCAAGTCTCAACGGCGCCGGTACAAAAATTTACAAAAATCAACAAATGATACCGGAAAATATCGTTTGGGCTTATTCCGGCAAAGAACCCAATCCGTATCAAGTGGAACATGATTTGTTTTTTGACGCAATTGTCAATAACAAACCGTACAACGAAGGGTATTATGCGGCGGAAGCCAATTTTGCGTCGTTACTTTCGAGAGCGGCAATCAATACCGGACAACTCGTAACGTGGGAACAAATTGTCAATTCTGAAGTCGAATTACTTCCCGGCGGAATTGATCATCTCACGGCAGACACACAACCGCCGGTTTTACCGGACGAAACAGGACATTATCCGTACGCAATTCCGGGTAAAAACGTAAAAATTTGAAAAGAACATAAAATTTCAGCGGAATTTTCGTAAACAAATTAAAACAATTATTTACGTAAACTCCGCTGAGATATGACGAAAAATAGTATTAACTCCTCACACTTAAAAATTCGGTAATATATCAGTGGAATTATTGTTTGAGGTTAAAAAAGTATTCGCCCTGAAAGGGCAACATAAGCCAGCCCGCCGCAACGCGGC
>JAIRLW010000327.1 GCA_031259095.1 Planctomycetaceae bacterium
TAACATCCTCAGCTTCCTGAACACTGAGATTTTGACAAAAATTCTCACGGGAAAAATCAAAACTCACATTGATTTTTTTTTCATTCAACATTAAACTAATTTCTGCCTTCATGGCATTCCTCCGTTTTAGTGGGTGGTAAGTGGTTTTATAATACTACCATTACTATCCCGCAAAACGAGGTTTTGTAAAATACCAATTCCAAAAAATTATATATTAAAAAACTACCTAAATTACCTAGACATACGTAGAGTCAAAATTACACCCTTAAAAATGAATTTTTAGAGATTCTCGTTTGTTTTTCTCTGAATGATCGAATCCGTAAAAGGAAATTGTTTTACCTGTTGCCTAAACCTTGTCCAATCGTAATAATCCGGTTAAAAGGTATTGCGTTGTTCGACTTTTTTGTGTTATGTCGATTTTCGGAGTCAATTCTAACAGGACGATTATTCGATAAATAACGCAGGTAGGGCAGGATGCCCTGTGGTGCGTTTTCGGCGCTCTTGCTAAGGAGGGAAAGAGTTCACCGGAAATGTGTGCGGTTATTTTTTTTCGGTTAGTCCAATTAAAATAAACGCATCGCCAGTCCAAACCAACCCATTGCGGAGACAGGGTTGCTTCACCCTGATAACTGGGTTTTCTCCAAATGGTTTCCCTTTTGGTTTCGATCAGCGAACCTTTGCATGGAAGACATAAGGACAGTTGGTAACATGAACAGGATGTTCAATGATTTTCCAATCATTCCTTTTGTCTAAATAGCACTGTTAAAAAGGATGTGCAGCATGATGTTGTGCATCCTTTTTTTCTATGTTGAAAGGAACTAAAATCGATTGAAATCGAGTAAAATAATCTTTTGTTGAAATTTTTAGATTAAACGTTGCCTTCATTTTCCCAATCATTACCATCGGAAAATTCAATACGATGTTGCCAAATCACAAAGTCATTATTTCCGTTAATCCTAAAGCCGGACGTTGTTCGCCAATGTTTCGGGCAGAGGAATTAAGTGGTCGGCTTCAAGACAAAGGGTTTTCGGCTGAACTTTTAACTGACCTCGACGAAGTAACAGAAAAAGCAAAAACTTTTTATACGGAAGGACAATTACGGGTTGTTGTCGGCGTCGGCGGCGACGGCACAGCGGCAACACTGGTGAATCGGACAGAGCCGGGAACTCCGGTTACACTGCTTGCAGCCGGAACCGCCAATTTATTATCGAAACATTTTCGGCTCGGCAACAATCCCAAACGTCTTGCGGAAATTATTGAAACCGGAAAAGTCCTGACATTGGACGCCGGTAATGTCCGCTTCGCGGGAACACAACGTTTGTTTCTGGTCATGGTCAGTTGCGGATTCGACGCTGATGTTGTCAACGGAGTCCATGCACATCGTGAAGAACGTTATCGGCAAGGTCATAAACGCGGAGCGCATATTTCCTATTTTTCCTACGCCGCACCAATTTGCCAAACTCTTTGTCAATACCGATTTCCCAAAATGACTGTTGAAATGTTGGAACCGGAACATAAAATTATTGACAACCGGACACGTTGGGCATTTTTTTTCAATATAAATCGTTACGGTTGGGGATTACCGCTTGCTCCATTTGCCCAAGCAAACGATGGACAATTGGATCATGTTTTATTTCGCGGCGGTTCGGTTGTTCACGGTTTTGGCTATACGGCGTTGGCTCAATGTTTCAGCCTTCATCGATTTCTGCCAACCGCCAAACTAGGACAGGCAACACGTTACCGAATTACGTCGGAACAACCAGTCCCGTTCCAACTCGACGGCGATCCCGGTGGAACATTACCACTCGAAATTGAAATTGTTCCAAACCGTTTTACATTTCTTGTACCAAAATAAATTGTTTTCGACCAACATTGCGTTCCTACCGGGTAGGCGACAATATCAGGTAGAGGCGACCTTTTGCTAAAAGGTCAGGTCGGCTATCGCCGACGTGATGGTGAGTGAAAACCCTTCGGCGAAACATCGCTTAACTTGAAACCATTGGGATAATTGTTTACGTCCCAATCACCAATCACAAACTTATAACTTTATGGATTGAGCGATTGCGCGACGTCGGTTCGGTAAGCAACAACCGCCGGAAGATAACCAACAAGCGATGCTAACACGATCAAACAGGGAATAAGAATAAGTTCTGCTAATTGAAAATGCCAAGGATTCACCACCACCATCACCGCTTGAGCAATAATCGGTCCCACTCCGGCAATCAAACCATGACCAATCACCATCCCAATCAAACCGCCGCCAAGTGAAAGCAAAATCGATTCCAGAAGAATAATTAACATTACCGTTCTCCGCTTCGCCCCCAATGCCCGCATAATCGCAATCTCTTGACGGCGTTCATTCATCGAATTGTAAATACTCACCATCATTCCAATCGCCGCAACAATAATCACCATAATCGCAAAAATAATTAACACCGTTTGAATACGTCCCACAATCATCTCAAAAAGCCGCGTAATTTCATACGTCGGCTTTGCAACCTGAACGTCAAGATCCGCAACAAGACGATCTCCAAGCGACATCGTAACCGGATCAAGTTTTTGAGCCGTCAACCGGTCAATCCGAACTTCTTCCATCCCGCGCGAATCTTTGATAATCGTTGGTGCAACCTCTTTTATTTTCGTCAAAACCAGAATCGCCGAAATTCGCCTATCTGCACGTTTTGTTGTTTTGGGTTCGTTTTTTGGATCATTATTTTTTGGATCATTCGTTGGATTATTCGTTGGACTATTTTTTGGATTATTTGCCGGTTCTGTTCCGGTTGACGAGGTTTCTTCCGGCGGGGTTAAATCGTTACCGACACCGCGATCTGTTGGTTTTCGGGTTAAAACTTTATCAAGGGCTGTTCTATCGGCGTGGTCATTCATAATGAAAAAACCTTCGAGATTAACAAAAAACGCTTGATCATTTGGAGTTCCGGTCGGGTCGAGAATTCCGACAACCGTGAACATATCCGGTTCGGGAAATTGTTCGGACGGAACATGTTTTGAAATAGTTGCCTTGAACCGATCACCAACATGGAGTTTTGCCTTCTGAGCAGCGGAGTAACCAAGAACCGCTTCAAAATCACCGCCGGCATCTATGTTTTTACCGTATCGGAAAGAATAATTATAACGATCCAGATAACGTAATTCGGTGAAAAATTTGGGGGTAGTTGCAATTACCGGCATTCCGAAAATATGATCGCCCAAAGCAATCGGAATTGCTGTTTCGACTTCAGGGGAATAAGGACCGGTTTCGAGTTGACGGAAATAATCGTAAGGAATCGTATCGCTCAAATAACCGGAATAAAATACCGCTCCAAGAACAACTTCCAACGGCGAACCTTTCGGCGACCCAATCACAATATCGTAACCTTGTGCGCTTCGCATAAAAGTTTGGTTTAGAACACCGTAAATAACGATGACCGCAACAACTAATGCAACACCAAGTCCCATTGAAAACGCCGTTAAACCCGACGCCAATGACCGATGTTGAATACTACGCCATGCAATTTTCCAAAGAGGCATTGTTAGTTAATAGTGAATAGTTAATAGTGAATAGTTGACAGGAATTTTCACCTTAACGATGATGATTATCCCAAGCGATTAGCAAAGTATAACATTGCCTTGCCGCATTGAAAAGTGGAGAGTTGATAGTGCATTAATGTGCGGCGGTGTGCCGTTATAGTAAAATGTCCGCTTGCACCACTATCAACTTGTTTATTTTGTGAAAATTGTTTAGAATTTTATCGTCTTTTTTATTTTTATTCCTATTTTTTAAAATTCCTTTGTCATTGCCAACAACCAATTAAAACCGTTTTCGGTATTCTTTGTCGAACAACCACCATGTCTCAGGAACCTTACCGCCCCTACATTTGGGATCGTCATGAAATTTTACCGCGTGAAGAAATTCGGGCGTTGCAATTTGTCCGGTTGCGTGATTGTATCCGCCGTTGTTCGGCGGTTCCGTTTTACCGGAAAAAATTCGACGAAATGGGAATTTCACCGGATTCAATTCATTCTGTGGACGACATCCAAAAATTACCGTTCACCACCAAAGCCGATTTTCGGGACAATTATCCGCTTGGTTTTCTGGCGGTTCCACGTGAACGGGTTGTCCGTTATCACGGTTCGACCGGAACCACCGGAAAACCAACTATTGTCGCCTACACCCAACAAGACCTTGATCTCTGGGCGGGACTTTGTGCCAGATTTTTAGTTTCCGGCGGTTTGAAATCACATCACACTGTTCAGGTTGCCTTTGGTTATGGTTTATTCACCGGCGGTTTCGGTCTCCATTACGGTATTGAACATGTCGGCGCTGCTGTCATTCCGGCTGCCTCCGGTAATACCAAACGGCAATTAATGCTCCTTCAAGATATGCAAGCGGATGCTCTGGTCTGCACACCAAGTTACGCACTGAATATCGCCGACGCAATTCATAACGAAAAAATTGACCGCTCAAGTCTGGCTCTCAAATTAGCGTTTCTCGGCAGTGAACCATGGACGGAGGCAATGCGTGAAACATTGGAGAAATCGTTGGATATTAAGGGGAGTAACAATTACGGTTTGAGCGAAGTGATTGGTCCCGGAGTCAGCGGCGAATGTCCCGAACGAAACGGAATGCACTTTCAGGAAGATCATTTTATTGTCGAATGTCTTAACCCGAATACATTGGAACCTGTTCCCGAAGGTCAACCGGGTGAATTGGTTATCTCCTCCATTTCACGCGAAGCAATGCCGATTCTCCGTTACCGGACACGCGATATCGCCTCACTTCATTTCGAAAAATGTCCTTGCGGACGCTCAACAATCCGAATGTCCCGCGTTATTGGTCGAAGTGATGATCTGCTTATTCTTCGCGGCGTCAACGTGTTTCCGTCACAAATTGAAGAAGCACTTCTCACTATTGAAGGTGCGGCTCCGCATTATCAAATTGTGGTTGACCGACCAAAAATATTGGACGAAATTCGTGTTCGGGTGGAAATTTCGCCTGAGTTGTTTTCCGACAAAATGACTGATATGGCTAATCTCAAACATAAAATCGAACACGCCATACAGCAAATGACCGGTTTACACATGCAAATCGAACTTCTTCCGCCGCAATCGCTTGAACGCTTCGAAGGTAAAGCAAAACGTGTCATTGATCATAGAAAACTCGTCGATTAAATTTTATTTTTATCCCAGTCCTTAATGTCCCAATTTGTCCCTAATGTCCCTAAAATTGGGACGATAGGAACATTAGGGGACGAAGAGGACAAAGGGAGGTAAATCATCAATCAAAATTTGTGTTTAGGAAATGGGCTTGGATTTTGTGGAATTGATGATGGAGATTGAAGACAAATTTAGTATCGAGAACCTCTAAAAATTAATCTTTATTTCGACTGAAATCGATTTTAGTCGATTTCAGTCGAAGTTTTTAGATGTCGGCTACATTCGGCAACATTGAGTCTTGATCAAACCGCAACTGTCAAATTGGCAGGTGTCCGATTTTTTTGTGAAAAACTGAAGTGCTTGTTTTTATTGGAGTTATGACGATTTATTCTTTGGCACAAAACTTGCATTTATTATCGAATAAAATTGTATATACTGCCAGAGTGGAGGAAAACGGAACGGGAAGGAAATTTTGTCTGTTTACCCGTTTTCTTCACCTCTGTTATCTGATCCCTTCAACCAAAGGAGTTACAGAACGTGTCCAAGAAAATGTCATTCGATGACGCCGCCCGACAACCGTTGGCTATCGGCGTCTCCAAATTAGCCCGGGCTGTCAAAAGCACTCTGGGTCCGCGAGGACGAAATGCCGTCCTTGATAAAGGTTGGGGCGCACCAAAAATTACAAAGGACGGCGTGACCGTCGCCGAAGACATCACGCTAAACGATCCCGAAGAAAATATGGGCGCCCAAATCGTTAAAGAAGCCGCATCAAAAACTAATACCATCGCCGGTGATGGAACCACCACCGCAACCGTTCTCGCTGAAGCGATTTATCTCGAAGGACTCAAAATGGTCGCCGCTGGCGCCGACCCAATGGCTCTCTCACGCGGAATCGCCAAAGGTGCCGCCGCCGTTTGCGAATCTGTTTCAAAAATCGCAACCTCCGTCAGCGAAAAAAGTAAGAAAGAAATCGAACAAGTCGCCGCTATCGCCGGAAATAACGATCCCGCTATCGGTAAAGTTTTAGCCGAAGCATTCGTCAAAGTCGGTAAAGACGGCGTTATTACCGTCGAAGAAGGTAAACAATCCGAAACTTACGTCGAAGTTGTCGAAGGTATGCAGTTTGACCGCGGTTTTCTCTCCCCGCATTTCGTAACAAATCCCGACGACCAAACCGTTGAACTCGAAGACGCGCTCGTTTTGGTTCACGAAGAAAAAATTTCCAACGCCAAACAACTCATTCCGTT
>JAIRLW010000338.1 GCA_031259095.1 Planctomycetaceae bacterium
ACGGTGATTCGTGCCAATGGTCAGGATTTAATTGTTACCGCCGGCGAAGGAACGGTACAGATATTGCAGATTCAACCGGTCGGCAAGAAAATGATGAATGTCCGTGATTTTCTTTTGGGTTATCCCATCAAACCCGGTGATCGGTTCGGATAAAGCAAATTGGAGTTTAAGCAAAAGGGTAATATATCAGTGGAATTATTGTTTGAGGTTAAAAAAGTATTTGCCCTGAAAGGGCAATAGGATTATAGCCTACCCCAACGGGGTAGGTTCAAGTACCAATCACCAACCGAAGCCCTGAAAGGGCGATATAATAGTTGAAAGTGGATAGTGGATAGTAAAAATTCCGCTTGCGTAACTCTCCACTCTCCACTCTCCACTCTCCACTATCAACTATTCCGTTGCCCTTTCAGGGCGTTGGGTTGGCGGGGGAAAATTAACCCTACCCCGTGGGGTAGGCTACCTGACACGGGGTTGTTGTAAGTCTTTACTACAAAAAGATTTATGAAAACATATAAGTGTCTGTTCACTGCCCCGTTCACTCCTCAAAACGGCGTTATTCCCCAGGTATAGGAATTGATGTAAACTATTGATTATAAATAGGTTATGAAATATCTCGATGCAAAATAGTATGATGTTTTCATTGTTGATCAATAGCATTCACAAATTTGTTCGATGTTTGGCATTGCAATATCCATAATCGAAAATTTGATTTGTTTGTAAATATTCTCTGCAACATTTTGTACTAAAGTATAATCCCTACAAACTAGAGCGTAAAAGAAATTTTACTGATTTTCAATTTCGTTTTTTGGTTTTACGGTGAAGTCTTTTTCGTTGAACGTAATTTGGAGTTCTTCACGTTTTGTTGATCGATAACGATGAAGACCGGGAACG
This sequence comes from Planctomycetaceae bacterium, assembly GCA_031259095.1. Taxonomy (GTDB): domain Bacteria; phylum Planctomycetota; class Planctomycetia; order Pirellulales; family Thermoguttaceae; genus WRKP01. The sequence goes on from JAIRLW010000338.1 coordinate 892, forward strand.
TAGTAATCTGCGAAAATAAAGAGTACTGTATTACGATTGCGCCATGGAAGTTCTACCGGCGGAACCACTGAACCCGCCGCATATTCACGTTCTTCCAAATCTATTGCCGCTCCAGACACAAAATCGTTCTTAATCTGATTTTTCATCGCGAACCATTGTTTAGCATTGGTTGCCATCAATAATTTCGCCAACTCTTTGTCGTGGACAGTCAGAAAATCAACCGCAACAGCCGTTTGAAAATTCGTTTCGTGGGTCAGCAAAATATTAATCTGTATTTTTCTGGTCAGATTTGTGCGTAATTGATTCGCCAACGGTAATTTCAAAAACGATTGCATTGCACATCCAGTACAGGAAAGCCATAATATTCCCAAAATAATCGGAAATTTTAACCTGAAAAAAATTTTTTTTATTTTTATGCTCATTGGGTTTAAGTCCTTAAAAAACAGTAACTCGTTAAAAATTTTCGGCATATTAATACCTCCAAAGTTTCAATTTTTTGAAAATTTTAATTTACCCCGATTGACGCAATTGAAGAGGATGGTTAAAATATGCAAAATAAAATGAATTTATCGAAAAAATAAATTTATTAAACCAGTTAATTTAAGTAAAGGAGACTACCCAATGGTTGATAGCATCCAGCACAAACTAAGTCGTGTTCGTCCGCCTCGTGTCCAAATTACTTATGACGTCGAGATTGGTGGTGCGATTATTATGAAACAACTCCCCTTCGTTCTGGGAATTATTGGTGATTTCACCGGTAAACGGGTTATTGACTTGCCGCCATTAAAAGAACGTAAATTTGTAAATATTGATCGAGATAATCTGAATGATGTCTTGAAAGCATGTTATCCGCATCTCGACTTGCGCATTTCCAAAACTCTTGATGCTCCTGCAGAACCCGCCGCAGAAACTACCGAGAATACTCCTTCTGAAGGAACAACTCCAGAAACCACCAATACAACGCCGTTATTGAGTGTGTCCCTTGATTTCAAGTCAATGGATGATTTTTCGCCAATCGCTATCGTCAAACAAGTTCCGGCACTTCTGGGACTTTTTGAATCACGGCAACGTTTGATTGATTTGACCGCAAAAATTGACGGTAATGATCTTTTGGATGCCGAACTTCTGGCGATTCTGAAAGATACGGCAAAAGTACAACAACTTCATGATGAAACAAAAACGACACTTGAACCGGTTGAAGAAGGGAAAGAAGTTGCAGCAACCACAGAGGATTCGGAATTTCTTCAAAGTATTTTGATCAAAACCAAGATGGTCAAAGACCCTTCACAAAATCTTTACGCTAAAAAAATGCTTGCAGAGTGGTCTGCTCAAGTAATTGACGGCAAGATCAAAATCTCCGATAATCCCAATGTCTTTGTTGATCTTATCGCTCTGATTATGCAACGAATTAAAGAGATTGATGTTGCATTATCTTCACAACTGAATGAGATTATGCACTCCCCTGATTTTCAGCGTCTTGAAGGTTCTTGGCGCGGGTTGCATTATCTTGTGATGCAGACGGAAACCGGCGAGTTTTTGAAGTTACGGTTATTTAACGTTTCACGTGATGAACTTCAGGCGGACTTGGAAAAAGCGGTTGAATTTGATCAAAGCCAATTTTTCAAGAAAGTTTACGAAGAAGAATATGGAACATTCGGCGGTGCCCCGTATAGTTGTCTGCTTTGTGATTTCGAGTTTGGTCGGCATCCGCGTGACATAACGTTAATGAAAAAAATAGCGGAAGTTGCCTCTGCCGCTCATACCCCGACACTCCTTGCAGCGTCGCCGAAATTGTTCGATATGGAACGTTTTACCGAACTTGCCAATCCGCGTGATTTGACAAAATTGTTTGAAAGTTCTGAATTGATCAAATGGCGTTCGTTTCGGGAAAGCGAGGAATCTCGTTACATTACGCTCTGTCTGCCGCATATTTTGATGCGTCTTCCTTACGGACCGGCAACGAGTCCTGTGGAGGAGTTTGATTTTCAGGAAGATGTTGACGGTAAATTTCATCACAAATATCTTTGGTCAAATGCAGGTTGGGCTCTTGCCGAGCGAATTACCGCTGCATTTGCGTTATATCATTGGACAGCGGCAATTCGCGGTCTTGAAGGCGGCGGCGATGTACGTAATTTGCCGACTCATACGTTCAAGACGGACGATGGTGAAACAGTTGTCAAATGTCCAACAGAAATTGCTATTACCGACCGCCGTGAAAATGAATTATCGAAACTTGGTTTTCTGCCGCTTGTTTATTGTAAAGGAACAGATTATGCCGCCTTTTTCGGTGGTCAGACGGTAAACAAGCCGCCGGTTTACAATCTCGACAGTGCCAACGCCAATGCCCGGCTTTCCGCTATTTTGCCCTATCTCCTGAATGCTTCACGGTTTGCTCATTATATTAAAGCGATAATGCGGGATAAGATTGGCAGTTTCCAAACGGCAGAAAATGTTTCAACCTATCTGAACAATTGGATTTCCAATTATGTTTTGCTCTCTGATGATGCGCCTCAAGAGGTTAAGGCAAAATATCCGCTTCGCGAGGCACGAATTGATGTGACAGATATTCCCGGAAAGCCCGGTGCGTATAAAGCGGTTGCCTTTTTGCGACCGCACTTTCAACTGGAAGAATTAACCGTCAGTATCCGGCTTGTGGCAGAACTTCCGCCTCCTGCCGTTTAAAATACAAAAATTTAACCCATTTAACTGATACATAAAATTTATCAATACACCATTAAAATATTCGGGAGAAATAATTTATGCAAAGTATGTTTTTGAAAATTGACGGGATTAAAGGCGAATGTACGATTGAAAAATTTAAAGAGCAAATTGAGATTTACTCCTTTTCTCTTGGTTTTTCTCAACCGACTTCGGCGTTGCGAAGTTCAGAAGGCGGCGGAACAGTCGCAAGACCGCATTGTTCCGATATCTCGTTTTCCAAACGTTATGATATTTCATCGCCGTCTATTTGTCAGACACTTTGGGCAGGTAAAACAATTAAAGAGGTTGTTTTGACGCTTTGCCGAAGCGATGACAAAAGTGATATGATTGACTACATGAAAATTACAATGAACAATGTTGTAATTTCTAGTTACAATATTTCCGGCGGCGGTGATTTGCCCGGAGAAACTTTTTCGATGAATTATTCGAAAATTGCCTTCGACTACAAACAACAAAAAGATGAAGGCGGCAGCGGCGGCTCTGCTGCATCAAGTTACGATTTGTCGAGTGGAAAACTGTCCTAAGGAAAACGATTGATGCCGTTACCGCTTTTAGATTGTTTGATTGATGTACCGGAAAATAAACGTTTCGATTATCGTCAATCGGTATTACGTGATTTGTTGTGGCTTCTCAATACACGGCGAAGCTCCGCGAAGACGGAAGATTCACGTTTGTCGGTATTGGATTATGGTTTTCCTGATATTACTGAAAATGGTACGTTGACATCGGCAGACGCAGCAAAAATAATTGGTGAAATAACCCGAACACTTGAAGTGTTTGAGCCGCGGTTAAAAAGGTTAAATATTCGTTACGTTGACCTTTCCCAATTTGAGCCGGCATATACTCTTCGTGATCGGGCTGGTACTGAAGGGAATTATTCGGTGAATCCTTTTTTTGGATTCCGAAACCGGACGGACGCAACCGGTCAGGATATTACGTCAAAAATTTTTCGCTACGGTATTGTGATCGAAGCGGAACTTCACGGGAAGGACGAAGTGAATTTTGTAACATTTAATTTGATGCGTGATAACGAAGGACATTTTCATGCGGACACACCGTGTTAGTTTATGATTGGTCAGGACAATGAACAACGGCTTCGGGAATATTACCAGAGCGAATTATCGTATCTTCGTAAATCGGGGATCGAATTTGCGCGGCAACATCCCAAAATTGCCGGTCAACTTGAATTAGGTGCGGATATTATTCCCGACCCGTTCACGGAACGATTGATCGAATCATTTGCTTGGTTGACAGGTCGGATTCGTTATTCGATTAACGCACGAATTCCGCAACTTTCAACAACGTTGCTCGGCGCTATTTATCCGAACTTCACGGCTCCGGTTCCATCGCTGAGTATGGTGCAATTTCGTCCCAATGTTCAACGACCGGAATTGGCGGATGGGGTAACAATTCCGCCGGAAACACCTCTTGAATGTTCTTCGCTCGAAACTTCGGGGAGTGATACCGTAACACTGAAATGGCGAACCGCATGGTCTGTAACACTTTATCCGGTTCGTATTGTCCGTGCCGATTTTCAGCCTGCAGGACGTTACGGTTTTACCGGAAGCGCACGCCATGCCGCATCAGTATTGCGTTTACGGCTTGTTTCCGAAACGGTTCCGCTTGAAAAATGTAACATACAAAATTTAAGGATATTTTTGAACGGCAATCAGTTTGAAACGTTTGCTTTGTACGAAAAATTACTTTTACATCGGCTGGATGTCGGACTTTTCAATCCCGATTCAACACAAGAAAAAACAGAACCGGTTTTACTGGGTCAAGAAGCGGTTCAACCGGCAGGATTAACAGCAGATGAATTTGTTCTGCCCCAAACACATTTTGCAATGCCTTCCTATCAATTGCTTCAGGAATATTTTTCGTTTCCGGAACGATTTTTATTTCTGGAATTGGCAATTGATCTGAAAAAACATCTTGCGGCGCTGACTCAAGATGTACCGTTACAGCAATTGGATTTGTTGATTCCGCTGGAAATGGAAATGCGAGGACTGGATGTATCGCCGGAAATGTTCAAACTTTATGTAACACCGATTATCAATTTGTTTGAAAAAATATCGGAACCGATTCATCTGGATGATACACAAAGTGAATACCGGCTTTTACCGAATGCCAAACGGCATAAGAGTACGGAAATACATTCGGTCAAAACTGTTTCAATGATTGATCCTGAAAATGGTAACACTTTACCGGTTGAACCGTTTTTTTCAGCAAATTTTTCCGAGCCGGAACATGTAACAAACCCATCAACAAAATCCTATTGGATGATGGAACGTACACCGTCGGCGGGAATATCCGGTACTGATGTTTGGCTTCGGTTTGTTGATTCGAAATTCCAAACGAGCCGGATACAATCACGGACAGTTTTTGCACGAATACTTTGTACAAACCGGTCTTTGGCGTCAGAAGCGTCAATCGGAACGGTGTTACAAAGCGAGATCGAAATACCGTGCCAAGCGATAATTTTGTTGACCAAACCGACCGGAACGCAAACGCCGCCAATGGATGGTGAATCGCTTTGGATGCTGATTTCACACCTTTCACTCAATTATCTTTCGTTGGAAGGCAAAGACGGAGCAGGAGTGTTACGTGAAATACTTCGGCTTTACGTTCCGCGTGAAAACAGTGCGGCGCAACGGTTATTATTAGGGTTACAGAATATGCGGACAAAACCGATTATTCGGCGAATGGGTAATGTCCCTTGGCGAGGTTTTGTTCGCGGACTTGGAATTGAGTTGACATTGGACGATACTTGTTTTACAGGAAACAGTGCGTATTTATTTGCGGAAGTGATGAATGAATTTTTCCGCTTGTACACCGAAATCAATACGCCGACCGAATTAACGTGGCGCAGTGCGGTTGGCGGTGAAATACGAAAACAATGGCAGCCGGAATTCGGACTCAGAACAAAATTGTAATAAAATTTGTAGCACAATTTATAGTGTAATTTGTAATACGATATGGAAAATACGGATTCGTTCAGCGTTCATGATACGATAAACGGAGAACATCCATTAACCTTAATGGAACGTTTCCGTGTTGAACCGCAACGCTTTGACTTTTGGCAATCGGTAAAAGTGTTACAAAACGAATTGGCACAAGGTGAAACATCATCGGGTGAAATGCTGTCAAATGAAATACTGCCGGAAATAGCCACTGTTTCGCCGGACAAAGAACGATTCCGGTTTGCGTCGCATGTTTCACAACAGTTTCCGGCAAGTGATGTACAAAATTTTATTGAAAACAGTTTTGTTGAAGGCGGTAATGGAATCAATAAACGAAACGATAAACCGGTTTTAAGTATCAATTTTCTTGGTTTGGCGGGATTACATAGTCCGTTGCCGGCGCCGATTACGGAATTGATTCTTAACCGTGTGAAACATGGCGACACGGGACTTCGGGATTTTTTGGACATTTTCAATCATCGGCTTGTTTCGCTTTTTTATCGGGCGATGGAACCGATGCAACCGGGCTGTGGTTCACAAACTCATCCGGCGGAAACAGAATTTGCAGATTATTTGTACGCAATTTCTGGATTATTGACTAATGGATTACGAAAACCGGAACACGCAAGATTCCTGCCGCACGCAATACTTTTCGCCAACAGACGAAAAACCGCTGCGGGATTAGAAAAAATTATTTCAGAACGTTTTGGTGTTACAGCAAAAGTTGAGGAATTTCAAGGTCGTTGGCTTTGGATTGAAGAACGTGACCGCACAAAACTGGGCAGCGCAAACAACCTACTCGGTAAAAACGCAATGCTTGGTGGAAGATTTTGGAACCAATCCGCAGGATTCGTACTCCGAATCAAAGGTTCCCACGCAAACAAAAAACGTAATGAAATTTCAAATATCGTCCGTTTTTATGTCGGCGACGGTTTACACTGTGAATTACAATGGGAAACCAACCAAGTACAAACTAAATTCGGCAGTCAGCTATAAATGTAAATTTTAAACGGAGAAAAAATAAAATGGCTGTTCCACAAATCACTAATCCTCAAGATAATACAATTGGTTTAGTAGGAATATCGAAGCACCAGGCAGACTGGCACCATTGGTTCTGGTTTCATCAACCCCACCCTGTTTATGTAGAGGGAGCTAGAAATATTGGAGCAGGAGCAGGACGATTTCAACGAACTCCTCTGAAGCAACAATTTACTGGTCATACAGCAGTAATGTCTCGGGTAGGAGGACGGGTACGTATTGTTAGAGGATTCGTCCCAGATGGTTTTGTGGCAACAGTATCTATGCTTACACATTGGGTTTTACCA
>JAIRLW010000405.1 GCA_031259095.1 Planctomycetaceae bacterium
GAAACACTTTGTAAATGAAAAACAAAATGGATGCCATCACGACCCAACGGTAAAAGAATGCCGCAACCGAGTAAAAAGCAAACAGAATCTGATTTTTTTGCGGCAAGAACGGGTCATCCTGTTGTTCCATACCGAGAAACCATTGCGAACATTTCCGGGTTAAAATTTTGGTTGCTTTCTGCCGCAGGTTCGGAATTTCGAGCCAGTCCGCCAAAATGTAATAACCGTCGTACCGGAGTAACGGATTGATATTAAACAACACCGTACTGACCGACGAAACAAACATGATATTCAACGCAAGATAATTCAAAAGACCCGGCTCCGAAAACCACCATAAAAAAGTACAAATAGACGCCAACACGCATTCAACATACACTCCGGCAATCGCAATCGCAATACGATGCCATTTATTCGGCAACAACCATGAATCGGAAACATTAACGTACAAACAAGGAGTCAACACCAGAATCATCACGCCCATTTCATGACATTCGCCTTTGAAATATTTTGCCGTAAGACCATGCCCAAATTCATGTAATACTTTTGTTCCCGCTAACGTCATACTTAGGAAAATCAAATTGACCGGATTGAAAAAAACGTAAAATTCCGGCAACTTGGAACGAAAGGTATCGAAATTGACCAAAACCAGCGACGCCGCCGAAAGTCCAAGCAACAGGCAACAAACAATCATCGCCGGATGGAAAAACCAACGGACAAACGGCAACAAAAACGTCAAAATGCGGTCAGGATCAAAACCTTTGAATTTAATTGCCAAAACATTGGTAAATTTTTGAAACAATTCCTGCCGAAAACGTTTCTTTTTCCGTTTGAGCAGTTCGGGACCTTGGTTGGGAGTCGCGGCAATGATGAGACCGCTTTGATGAAGTTGTCCCAAAAAATGTTGGAGTTCTTCGAGTGATATTTTTTGCGGCGGAAATTCCTCTTCAAATTTCTCTTTGATGTCGTCGAGACTATGCGTTCCGTCGAACATGCGCAAAATTGCGTATTCTTCTTCCTGAAAACGAAAATAACGTGAACCAATCGGTTCTTTAATAATCCAATAAGACCGACCAAGATATTGTTGACGTTTCGCGGTCAAATCGGAACGCACCCGAATCGGCAACTTTCGCGCCGAACTCGAAACAAGACTGTCATGTAAAGAAACCATAATATCTTAAATAATATCTTAAATAATATCTTATTTTTGGGAACCGCTAAATATACCCTTTGTCAAAAATAAATTATTTCGATTTCAGTCGATTTCAATCGACCGAAATCGAAATAACATTAATTTTTAGATATCCCCTTTTATGGAACACAATTGGCGTAAATCGATGAACTCTGCGGATCATCTTTTTATGGACTGTTAAAATTCTTGCGATCTTTATGATTCAACCGAAATCGACCCAATTCGACTAAAATCGATTTTGGTCAATTTCAGTCGAAGTTTTTAGAAGTTCCCATAATGTTCCGTTATTTTCCGCAATAATCAATTGCTCTTGCAATTTCACTTTTCAATTCCTGCCGTGTAACAATACGGTCGATATAGCCGTGTTCCAGGAGAAATTCGCTTGTTTGAAAACCTTTCGGCAATTCCATTCGGAGCGTTGCTTTAATTGTTCGCGGTCCCGCAAAACCAATCAAGGCTTTAGGTTCCGCAAAAATTAAATCGCCAAGCATCGCAAAACTAGCGGCAACTCCGCCCATTGTCGGATTGGTCATAACGGAAATGTACAAACCGCCGGATTGATGAAATCGCGCTAACGCGGCGGAAACTTTTGCCATTTGCATTAGAGACAAAATTCCTTCGTGCATTCTTGCTCCGCCGCCGCTGCCGGAAAGAATCACCAGCGGTAATTTTTCTTCGGTTGCCCGTTCAGTGATTCGTGTCAATTTTTCACCGACCACCGAACCCATACTGCCCATAATAAAACGTGAATCGGTTACGCCAAACGCAGCCCGCCGCGCACGAACACGACCAACTCCCACAATCGCCGCCTCTTTCAAACCCGTCAACATTTGATCTTCACGTATTCGTTCAGGATACGGACGCCGATCACAAAAATGGAGCGGGTCAGCGGATAAAAGTTCCGCATTCCATTCTTCAAAAGTTCCTTCATCGAAAACTTGCGTAATTCGTTGTTGCGCCGAGACATACCAATGATAATCACATTCAGGACAAACATTCATTCGCCGTTCAGCCTCTTTTCGGAAAATCGTTGCCTGACATCCCGGACAACGTACCCAAAGACCTTCAGGAACTCCGCGTTTACGGCGCGGAATACCATTGGAGATAATCTCTTCAACCGGAATCTGAATAGAAGAGTCGGACATTACTGATAAAAATTCGGAGAAATGTATAAAACCAAATTAAAGTTCGGATTATACACGATCAGTCTGAAATAGCAAGCCCTGATACCAAACGGATTTAACGTTACCGCGTTAATGTTGCGATTTTACGCCGCGTCAAGAAAAATTTTCGGTTCGATGGTCAACACCTCTTTAGGCTGCTCTGTGGGAAAAAATTCTTTCGATTTTGTCCAATCGTCCAGAACTTCTTTGATTTGCAGATCCAACTCCGTAAGACGATCAAGCAATTCACCATGCCGGGTATCCAATTCCAAAAGCCGGTTTATCGGGTCGCCCATGACATTTTCCTCCGTTAATGTCGCCAAAAAGTAAGCACGAAGTTTATCATCGTCAAAAATAACTCCAAATAATCAAAACGAACCCTATTGCCGGAATTTTTTCACTAATCAGAAAATTTTGCTCATTTTGCCTAAATACAAAAATTTAAAAATTTCTTAAAAATCATTCGTTCCATTAGTCACTATCGTCCCTAATGTCCCTAAAATATTCAGTGTAGGGACTTTAGGGACAAAAGGGACTAATGGGACAAAATTTATGACAAATAATTCTTTAATTTACTCTAATTTTAACAACTTTAGCAATTTTAACAAATTTTCTATTTTTTCTATCTTTTCTCAGGCTAACGATTGACTATTCGATTTATTTTGTCTAAAATACCATACATTCGTAATAACCGTTATATTCATTGTATTCGAAATAACTGTTATTAATTGGTAATTTTCACCTTAAACAAATAAATCGATCTCATGACAATCTATTTCAGTACGAACATTCCGGAAATGCGGTCAGTTCTGTCTTACAACCGTATCAGTAATGAAATCGCAAAATCAACGCGGCGGTTGGAAACCGGTCAGCGAATCAACACGGCTCAGGATGATCCAACCGGACTGATTCTTCGAGAGTCATTGCGGGCAGACATTAAGGGTATTCAATCCGCTCAAAAAAATGTTTCGCAAGCCAATAGCATGTTGACAATTGCGGAAAGCGGAATGAATAATATTTCTTCACTCCTCACCGGAAATACAGAAAATAGCGGCGATACCGGTCTTATTGGTTTGATTTACAACAACGCTCTTTCCGGCGGTGAAAAAAAGTCGATGATCAGCGATATTTTGGACACCATCGACAGTATCGCACGTTCAACAACCTACAACGGCAGCCAAGTCATCAATGGCGCTCTTGCCTACAATTATTCCGGCGTTGAAGCGTCTAAATTGACGAACCTCCGAATTAACAAAGCCAATGTTCCTACCGGCGGTTCCGATGTGCAAATTGAACTCCAACAAAAAGCCGACAACGCAAGATTGGCCTTGGATTTTAGTGGTCTCTCTGACGCAATAGAAGCGGGAACCACTCTTACAATTGGTCTTCAAAATCAGTCGAAAGTAACGTATAAATTCGAGGAAGATACGGTGATAGTTGATTCGTTGACTTCTTCTCCTCCTGACCCAGATGATCCGACAGAGCTGCTTATTTCTGATTTTATTACAAAATTAAATGAAGATCTTCGCGGTTCCGGTGTAACAGCAATTCTTGACGATTCAACTTCTCCC
>JAIRLW010000408.1 GCA_031259095.1 Planctomycetaceae bacterium
GCACCATTCAAATTTCCAACCAACCGGTCCGTTGGTTGGTGAAAACCCTTCAGCGACGCGTCGCTTACCTGATCGCTACTGAATAAAGACAACAAAACAATGAATACTCTGATGAAAAAACTTATTATTGAGTTCCGGTTATTTTTACTGACTTGCGTCGTGTGTTTTGTTTTTGTAGGCAACGGATGTGTTCCGAATTCGCAGACAACTCCACACACAACTTCACAAACGGTTCCGCAAAACAAACCGCCCCAACGTTTAATTTCAACAGCACCGAGTATTACGGAAATTTTGTTCGATATTGGAATCGGAGATCGAATTGTTGGCGATTCAAGATTCACAAAATATCCGCCGGAAACCGAAAAGATTGAAAAAATCGGCGGTCTGTACGATGGTAATTGGGAAAAGATTGTCGAGTTGAAGCCTGATTTGGTGTTGATTCTGGCGAAGAACGAAAATTTTCATTTACAATGCCAAAAGTTAGGAATCGAATCGTTGGCGGTTGATCACGGAAGCATGGACGGGGTGCTGGAATCATACAATTTGATCGGTGAACGTTTCGGTACTGAAGTCATGCAGGCAGCACAAACTAGGAAAACGGCATTGAAAGAAACATTATGCGTTCTTCGATCAAAAGGAGAATCACTGCCTCCGGTTCGTGTTTTAATCTGCATTGACCGGATTCGCGGAAGCGGTCAACTTCAAAATCTCTATGTTGCAGGAACAAACTCGTATTTTCAAGACGCAATTCGTTGGGCAGGCGGAATCAATGTTGCCGAAACAACCAACCTTGAAATTCCTGTTCTTTCCGCTGAAGGCGTGACGGCAATGAATCCTGATGTGATCATTGATTTGATGATCGGTGTGAAAGTTGGGGTATCGGAAGGAGATGCCGGGACAGAAGAAAACGATTTGATCGCCGACTGGAAAACTCTTGGCAATGAGGTCAACGCCGTGAAAACAGGAAGAATCTATGTATTGACGGAAGACTACGCAACCATTCCCGGTCCAAGAACACCTTTGTTCGTGGAAAAATTATTGGAAATACTACACGGCGAGAATATCAAATAAACAGCGAATAATTTTGACACTTCTACTTTTCCAAAATCAGAGAGTACAATAAATAAAGAAACCAAAAACTAAAACGGACTGATTTTTTCGGGACAAAATTGTCTTTGAATAAAGTGTACGGTAACGTTGATATAACGTTATCATTTTGTGATATGTGCCGCAAGCGGAAGGAGTTATTGTTCACTTACGGCACTCATCACAATACACAAACAAACATCAATCAATCAAATAATTGCCGGAAATAAATTTCCCTTTGGTTTATTTGTGTGAACGGTTATAAAATATTGAAAACCGGTTTGAGTTTATTTTTTTCGTTGTTTGATCACTTCGATCAAAATATCGGCGCGGTCAGATCCGATGTTGTCAACTTCCCAATCAAGCAAAGTATTCATTCGGGCAACATCATTGATCGTCCATGCCCAAACATAAATGCCTTTTTCGTGCAAAAGATCAATCAGTTTTTTTGAAATCATTCCGTGATACAGACTGACCATATCTGTTCCGACTTTGCCGGCTTCGTCAACGAGTTTTGTTGCAAAAGCTTCGGCGTTTGATTCGGCGGAACCTTCCACTTTCCAACCGAAAATATGGACAAATTTCACTCGCGGCTCCAAACGTTTTATTTCGGCAAGCGATTTCGTTATAAACGAAACAATAAAAACGTCTTCGGTCATCTCCAGTTTGGCGAGTAATTCGATAATATCCTTTTCGGTTCCTGCTTGTTTGATTTCGATAATTGGTGTACATTTTGTACCTTTTAGAATATTCAGATATTCTTCTAAAGTCGGAATTTGTTCACCGGCAAAATGTTTGCCTTTCCAGGAACCGGCATCGAGTTTTCGTACTTCTTCGAAGGTCATTTTGGTAATGTCTCCATCGTAACCGGTTGTTCGTTTTGTGTTACGGTCATGCGAGAGAACCAGAACACCGTCAGCAGTACGATGAACATCACATTCTGTTGAACTTGCTCCAATAGCAACCGCCCACTTGAAAGCGGTCAACGTATTTTCTGGAGCCAAACCGGATAAACCGCGATGAGCCAACATCAACGGTATCGGTAACTTTTTTGTTTCTTGTGATGTCTCCTGCGATTGAACCGTAATCGGCAAACAGCATAGCAACACAACACTCATCAAAATGAAATAAATTTTTTGCATAGTTTTACAATGGGTAAGAGTAATTTTAACTGGGAAAAAAGTAAAGGGTTATTATCGAAACAGTTCAAAAAATACGCAAGCATCGTTGCGGAATTTCTATTTTTGAACAAATTCACCGTCCGAAAAATCGAACGGTAAAATAGTTACAAAACATTTATTCAATACGAATTTTAACCGCTTTTCCGACATCCAAAGTGATTTCTTTTGTTTCGGGTGTAATTTCGAGAGTTAGCGGTGTGGTATTCGGATTGGTATAAATTTTTTCGACAAGGGTATAAGTTTTCGGATCACCGG
>JAIRLW010000518.1 GCA_031259095.1 Planctomycetaceae bacterium
TTGTTTCGTCGGTCAGTACGGTGTTGTTTAATATCAATCCGTTACTCCGGTACGACGGTTATTACATTTTGGCGGACTGGCTCGAAATTCCGAACCTGCGGCAGAAAGCGACAAAAATTTTGACGCGGAAATGTTCGCAATGGTTTCTCGGTATGGAACAGCAGGACGATCCGTTTTTGCCGCAAAAAAATCAGATTCTGTTTGCTCTTTATTCGGTTGCGGCATTTTTTTACCGATGGGTTGTGATGGCTTCTATTTTGTTTTTCATTTATACATGGTTTAAACATTATAGTCTCCAAATTATCGGAGAAATGATTGCGGCAATGTCGTTATTCAGTTTATTTGTGATGCCGTTGTACAAAGTTGCCAAATTTTTCTGGGTTCCCGGGAGGATTTATAAAGTGAAAAAAGTACGATTTTATCTTTCGTTGTTACTGTTAAGCGGAATACTTGGTTTTCTGCTGTTCTGTCCGTTGCCTTACACGGTGATTGCGCCGACCATTACGGAACTTCGCGCGTCCAACTCGCGGCAGGTTTACATTCCCGACGTCAAAGGCGGTTGTCAACTCAAACGGATTGATGTTGTTCCGGGTCAGTTTGTACGTGAAGGAGAACAATTAGGACTTCTTGAAAACCGGAATCTGCTCTTTGAACTGGTCGAATCCGAAGGAAAATGTAAAGAGTTGAAACTGGAAATTGAAAAATTAGAACATCTTCGGATTCATCGAAATGAGGCGGCGTTACAAATTGCTCCGGTTCAAAAATCACTGACCGCCTCGCAGGAAATTCATCAAAATTTGTTGCGCGATTTCAACTACCTGACTCTTCGCGCTCCGCGTGACGGCATTGTTGTTTCGCCGCCTTGGAAACCTTATCAGGCTCCGCAGGATGATCAATTACCGACATGGTGGGGATCGCCGTTGGAACCGATGAATCTTGAAGCAACTTTTGAACCGGGAACCATTTTTTGTAGTATTGGCGATCCCAAATATTTGGAGGCTGTTCTGGTAGTCAACCAATCGAAAACCGGTTTTTTGAAACAAGGTCAACGTGTTGAATTAAAATTACATGAATTTCCCGGCAAAACTTTTGAAGGACAAATTCATGAAATCGAGAAACAGGCGGTGGCGTCGTTGGATGTTCAACTGGCGACCCGAGCTGGCGGTGAAGTTCCAACAACAACTCAACGTGACGGCGCAGAAAAACCAAACAGCGCCTCTTATCGGGTTCGGATGTTACTGGATAATCCCGATTTGTCGATTAAGGTTGGAATGACCGGTGTTGCGAAAATCCATGTGGAACCGCAAACACTTGGAAAACGCGCGTGGTTATTCGTTAATGAAACATTTAATTTCAAACTCTAATTGTATAGGGAACCTCTAAAAATTCGTCATTGTTTCTCCTCCGTTACGGCTTGCGAGGCTCATCAGGATACTTGTTGAATTTGTTTCGCTAACGAACCGAACGGAACCGTCACAAAAAACAAAATTCGCGCCGCCCGAATGATTGCTGCCCCATAAACCAATGCCGTGACCGGCACACATTTGACCTCTTACTGCATAGTCGATATCCCCCGACATTGTTCCATCCGGTTTATTGAGATTTAATGGAATAGTGGCGTTGTCCGCCTGTTTTTTACCGTAATTAATCGGCAAGTTGTAGGCAACGCCCTTTGCACTTATCATCGGAGCAATTCCGCTGTGTTCTGAAGTTCCTATTGACCAGTCCCATTGCTGGAAACCCGGATTGTCCCACGAAATTTCGCCGACAAGAAACGTATTGGATGTTCCGTCGGTAATGGCTCCAAACGTTAATTTACTGTTGAGAACAATCGCGCCCGAATCCGCATAAGGTCCTATAGCAACGGTCATCGGTCCCATTGACATAGAATATGTTGTTCCAAGCGGATTAACTTCATAATATGAAATTGTTTCGGGTATCTGTCCTAATGCACCGGCAACGCCGAAGTAATGGGATACATATTTCACTCCGCTTGCCGAACCGACTCCGCCGCCCGCTCCCGAAACCGTTTTTATTTCGGAATGACTTGGACAGGTGAAAAACGAAATCTGTTGTTGTCCGTAATTATCAAGCAATGAATCGCTTAACGTATCCTGATTGAGGTCAACAAGGTTTTGTGTTGCTGTTTGTTCGACAAATGGCAAAATCCGAACCCGCCAATTTGCCATAGCCGGACGCAGTTCGGAATCATATATTGTTGTTCCGCTGGGGACAAAATATGTTTCCGGCGGCAGTGTTCCCTTCGCATCGTGATGGTTATGTACAGCAATCCCTAGTTGTTTTAGATTATTGGTACAGGACATACGTCTTGCGGCTTCGCGTGCGGCTTGGACGGCGGGAAGGAGCAACGCAATCAAAACACCAATGATCGCAATCACAACCAATAATTCAACAAGCGTAAATGCACGTTTCATAGTTAATAGTTAGTTAAAAGTTAATAATCAAGGGTGTAAATTTGATTCTACGTATGTTGCGGTAATCTGGGTGGTTTTGTTTTTTTTACGTTTTT
>JAIRLW010000608.1 GCA_031259095.1 Planctomycetaceae bacterium
TCTAGGCAAGCCAGGGGGGGGGCTAAAAAGGGAAGATTCAGAAGCAAAACGTGTCTGTTTATCGGATAAAACGGTTTCTTCAGAATACAAAAATTCAGAACCTAACACAGTTATCAAAAAACCGGAAAATATCCCGATAACCGCAAAAAAAGACCGGATACTTTTATTTCCCGAAAAAGTCAGACAAATATCAGAAATAAATCTGTTTCCTTCCCTAAAAACAGAAACGACCATCTCCAATAAATTATTTTTTTGAGATAAAAAAGTCTTTTTTGTTGACTTGTTGTCCATTGATCTCTTTGCTGTCGTTCATGAAGATAAACCAAAAAAACGCATCGGCGTTCACCAATAACGAACCGCCTTTTCGAAGAATAAGAAAAATTCAAATTTAAAACAAGAGCAATTTTTTTAAAAATAATAGTAATATTTTATCGGAATTTGTGTTTTGTATTTTCAAAAAATAATTGGTAATATATCAGTGGAATTTTTGTTTTTCAACTTTTTTGGATTATGAATTTTAAAACCAACCTTATTACCTCATTAACAAATTATTTTTCAACAATAAGGTAATAAGGTTTTGTTTTTTGGGGATTTATTGCTACTGAGGTTGTTTTAAACAATCGTTAAGAAAATTAGGTAAAAATGAGGTTAGTTTTCAAATTCATAACACAAAAAAAGTTGAAAAACGAAAATTCCACTGATATATTACCACTTTATTAACCGTATGCTTTAACTTACGGATACGGTTCCGTGTCAAAATTTTTGTAAGAGTCCGAGACTTGCGAGATGGGCGTTGATTCGGTGTGAAACGCTGTAGATGTTTGCATCGTAATTGAAAAACAGTGACGAAGTACGTTCACCGTCAAGCCAGTAATTGGCTCCCACGCCGAGATGGAGATAATTATTGCCGAAATTCACACCGCGAACAGTAAATTGTTCACCGCCTGAGGCAAACACGGCTGTTGAGAGCGGATAGTTGTTACCGGCGATTTGACTGACGTAAAAAACTCTCATACGAATTCCGCCGCGAGGACCGGATGTTTCCGAACTGAAACCGGCACGCAGCAATCCCCGGTTCAGATGTTCCCGCGAGTAACGCAAAGCGTAAATATTGTTCCCGTAAGAAGCCAATACCTCACCGAAATCGTTTTCCCGAAATCCTGATTGCCAAACGTGCTGAACATCAATTCCGAGAGTTGGACGCAAAATAAATGTCGGATGCAATTCAAGAGGTTTGGCAAATTCCATACTGAAATTGAATGAGTTGCCCTTCGTATCACCGACATAACGGTCATTCACTCCCCGAAGAACATCCGTATAACTGTAACCGTTTCCGAGCGGCACCCGATCTGTAATGATATTGGCGTTAAAAATTCGCCGTTCACTGTCGTATTCCTGAAATCCCAATCCGAGGTATGCTTTGAATTCAAACATGTTGAACGGAGCCGCAACAAAATAAGCACCTAAAATGTAATCGTCACTATCAATTTCGTCACCAACTTGTTTCAGCGAACTGTTGTAATAGGACAAAGTCCCTCCGATTGCCGAATACGGTGTCAATGACCATTCGTTACCGATTATGAAGCCGTTTCGGTTAAAGCGATAACCGTCGGAATTTCCGTCCGATTCGGCACTGAAAGACGTATTCATAAATTCGCCCCACAAACTGCCGACACGTTTGGGTTTTGACTGCCCAAGCGTTTTTGTTTTTTTACCGGCAGTGCGGCTCCAATTAATTTTGCCTCGATTACCGGTTTCCATTTGACCGTTTCCCCAACCGATACGCGGAAAAAGCACTTCCGACGGACTCCAAAGATTGATTATCATACTGTTTGCCCGAATCGCAGCGGCAATCTGGTGATACATATTTCGCAGGTCTGCCGTTGTATTGCGGTTGTCGCCCAAAGAAAACGCAACTTGATAGGAATCGAACAAAGAATTGTCTATCGCTGTTGCGGCAGCAATCTCATTGTAGGTTTTAGCGTATTTTTTAAAGTAATCGGCATCCCGAAAAACGGTGAATTGGAGGTTTCTTTGGTCGTAGGGATTGACGTAAGTATTCGACGCATTCAGATCGTAAGGTTTAAACGTCAAAAATCCGATGTAATGTTCAATTTGTTCAAAATTTGTGCCGGAAGTATAACCGCCTTCTGATTGAATGATGGTATAAGTTGTCGGTTCTGTACTGTAATCGCCCGGTGTTACAAAGACGCGCAAAGTTCCGCCCAATGTTGTACTGCCGGAAACAACCAACCGGTCACTACTCCCAACTCCCCAACCACCACCAATAATCTCTCTTTCATCGTTCACCGGAAGACCGCTAACAGGGTCGATATTCCAAGGGGTATTCGGATCAGGATATTCTAAAGTGAGATAATCAACAAATTCTTCACTACGACGATCTTCATACTTCCAGATTCGATTGGAAACCCAACTAGGATAATTATCCCAACTGGGTGAAGTAGCGGTCTTTTCCCTACCGTCGGAAATGGTTACTTCATACACGCTATCTCGGTTGCTCAAGTCGAGATTTCCGGCAATGGCAAGCATTCCGGTTCTCTGTCCGGAAATGAGTATATTGTTATCATAAGTATCGATTTTGCCATATCCGTTGTTGGGACCTGGTGCAATGGTTCCTTGGTTAATGAGAGTTCCGTGT
>JAIRLW010000034.1 GCA_031259095.1 Planctomycetaceae bacterium
CGGCGTATGTTAAATTGGAGAAATTAAAGTTCGCTCACAAATTAAATCATTTTGCCCTCAAAGCGAAAATCTACTGGGCGGCTTCCAAAGCCGCATGGAGCGAACTAAAAAAAATAAAAATCGCAAAAGGGTGCGTAACATGAGTCATATATTGGATTGATGCACAAAAGCATCGGAGTAGAAAAAACGTCCCGTTTTTAAACATTCTGGCATTGCAGCATAACGATTGTACTATTGCGGAAAGTAAATATATCTAAATATATCTACAACATGGAACATGGTGTGTATCGTCTATAAATGTATTTTGCCGTTAAGAGTCATAAAAAACTAAAGTATTACTCCTGAAGTTTCAGAAAAAGTATGAAATATTCGGGCTAAAAGCCTTAAAACAATTTTGTTTGTTATTATTTTTAATGTCAAAAGATGAATTGTTAGAGGTGTCTATTGACAGATATAAATGATTTGTTATGTTTATTGTTTTGTGTGTGGTAGATATTTTTTCCTAGTGTCCACAGGCTGGTTGTTAAAATAGATAAAATTTCACCAGTAATCTGGAATTTTAAAAGACGGACTTTTTTTTCTAGATCTGTTTTTTCATGACATTGCTTGTTCAACATATTTGCCAATGATAAGCGTTGATAGATTTTTTGCTTATAAAAATTTACCTAAATTAACAACCACCCTGTAAACACTAGGAAAATTTTTATCGTTCTGGTTCTGGTATATCACCCAAAAGTCCTAAATCACGATACCTTATGTTGCTTGCTATCAATTTATTGATTATCGGTCTTTATTTTCTTTGGAAATATCATAGAATTGGAAATATTGCAGAAAATAAAAAAAGTGAATAAAATTGAAATAGTCCTACGAATATGATCTATGCTAGGTAAAATCCGAATTGCCCCCCAATAAGGTAATAAGGTTTGGATTTTTAGATAAATCGTTACTACTGAGGTTGTGTTGTTAGAAGAATAAGGTGACAAGAAGTTGTTGAAATAACTAATTAAAAGACCTTCACGGAAAATTCCACTGAAATATTATGAAAAACCTTAAAATAGGAAAAAGGTTGAACGGTGTATTCTTATAAATCCGCAATTGAAATTGATAAAATGAGGAAAGCGGGATTATATGTTTGGCATAGTTTGCAAATTGCCAAAAACCTTGTTCGTCCCGGAATTACAACCGGCGAAATCAATAACCGTATCGAGCAATTTTTCGAGGACATGAAGGTAATTCCCCTTTTTAAGGGAGTTCCGGGCAAAGTTCCATTTCCGGCGGCTGCTTGTATTAGTGTTAATGAAGAAGTCGTTCACGGAATACCTGGTTCGCGGAAACTCGTTGAAGGTGATATTGTTGGAGTTGACACCGGATGTAAAGCAGGCGGTTGGTGCGGCGATTCAGCAGTTACTTTTCCGGTCGGGAAAATTTCGGAAAAAAAACAACATCTCCTTGACGTAACAGAACACGTTCTTCAAATCGCCATTGAAGAAATTCCTAAAGCGACTTATTGGAATGAAGTTGCCAAGAAAATGGAAACTTATGCGAAAAAAAACGGCTATTCTGTTGTGGAAACGCTTGTCGGTCATGGAATTGGTCGGGAAATGCACGAAAATCCCCAAGTCCCAAACTACGTTTCGCGGGAAACTCTCCGCAACAGCGATTTCAAATTGGTGCCGGGACTGGTTATTGCCGTTGAACCAATGGTGAATGCCGGAACAAAAGAGGTTCGTTTACTGAGCGATCATTGGACTATTATTACTGCGGATCATAAACCAAGCGCCCATTTTGAACATACGTTGGCAATCACCGTTTCCGGCGTGCGAGTTTTGACCGGACCGCCCACCACAGAAGAAGAAAAAATTGATATTACCCCTTACATTTGATATTTTGGAAAAACTCTTTTTAAGAAAAAATTTTTTAAAGGGAGGTACTACTTGCAAAGAATTGGTCACGTCTTAAAATAATGACCTCTTTCAGTAAATTTGTACGTCATTCGTAAACCATTTTGTAAATATCGCATTTTGTAAACATTTTGTAAATAATCCTGAATAGTACACGGTAATTTATTCAGAATCAAAGTTAAAAAAAGGTTTTAAGGTAGAACTATGAAAGTCCGAGCAAGTGTGCGACGAATTTGTGAAAATTGTAAAGTGGTAAAACGTCGGGGACGAGTTTATATCATTTGTGTTAATCCCCGTCATAAACAACGACAGGGTTAATTTGTTTTTTTAAAACATTTACGTATAATTTGGGAGATCATTCAATGCCGCGTCTTTTGGGTGTGGATATTCCGAGTAATCGGCAGATTGTCGTTTCATTGACTTATCTTTACGGCGTAGGTCCCGCAACAGCGCGGGAACTTTGTCGGAAAGCAGAAGTAACCGCAACAGTGCGGGCTAAAGATTTAGGTGAAAACGACCTTGCCAAATTAGCATCGTTGCTCGATAACGATTATACTGTTGAAGGTCAATTACGCCGTCAGGTGAATCAGAATATCAACCGCCTCCGTGAAATCGGTTGTTATCGCGGGATTCGTCATCGTAAAGGGTTGCCGGTTCGCGGTCAACGCACCCGAACCAATGCCCGAACCCGTAAAGGTCCCAAGAAAACAGTTGCCGGAAAAAAAGGAGTCAAAGATTTACGGTAATAGCAATTTCCGTGTGAATGTCTGTAGATTTTATAGTCTGTCGGCATCATAAAAAAAATCAACTAAGTGTAATCACGAAAACTCTTAAATTCTTTTGTTTGTGTTTGTTATCAAAATTTTAGTGTTGACGAATGAATTGTTAGAGGTGTCTATTGACAGATATAAATGATTTGTTAAATTTACAGCATTGTGTGTGTTAAATGGATAAGATTATAACAGGAAATGGAATTTTAGAGATTGGTTTCCTGCTAAAACTATTTGAATATCGTTTTAGATATTTAGATAATTTTTATAAATAGGCTTAGAAATTAACAAATATTCCAAAATGTTTAGAAAAATATTATGAGAATCTCTAAAAATATTATTTTACGAATAATGATTTCTCACAAAGGTCATAAAGAAAAAATTTATAAATCGCTTATAAGTAAGGTTTATTGTTTTAATAGAATTTTTGTGTTTTTTGTGGGAAAAATTTAGAGATTCTCAATAAATATAAATTATAAATACAGAAAGCTTAATGCCTATTAAAAGTATATTATTTTTTATTTGTAATATTTTTTTCTTATCTTTACCTGTATTTGCACAAACAAATCAGATTTTTGAAGAAGAAAAGTTGTGTTTGGAGAATAGACTCAAAATGAAAACATGGCACATTGTTTTTAACAGGAACATAGTGGATAAGGAAGATACTGATCGAAATAATGTGATTCAAAATGTATATATTTATGACATTAATAGACAACGTTCAGATAAGACAAAATTACAAGAGTCCCTAGATAAAGAAATCAAGCCTTGCACAAGGACATACTTTTATGATGGAAAGAGAATGCATTCTTATGAATCGGGTATTGATAAAGATGGAGCAACATGGGCGTTGGAATTTAGAACACCGGATGGATCACGTGAAAAAGAGCAATATGAATCCTATTTTGATGTTCGTATTCTTGGTATGAATACTTCAGGTATCTATTTGAGACTCCCACTCACTGCACTCATTACTACCTCTTATCCCGAAATAAAACGTGGTGAAATAGTTGATGAGACTTGTAATGGAATTCCCTGCAAGAAAATTACTTATATTTTGGATAATCGACCCTATAGCCATTGTTGGATCGCTCCTTCCAAGGGATATTCGGTTATTCGTTTTGAAATCAGATCAACAGACGGCATATATTATGAATACACTGACTTGAAAGTTCAAGAATATAAAAATTCAGGAATTTGGTATCCTTATTACAGTAAATTTGAAAGATATGAAAACAACGAATTGACTATTTCTGAAGAAATGGATATTGATGTTATTTCCATTAATGAACCTATTGATGATAAATATTTCAGTCTTGCTTCTCTGAATATTCCACCAGGAACAATGGTAGCAGACCCCGAATTGGGAAGAGGTAATTATGTATGGGACGGAAAAGAAGTTGTTTCGGAAGATTTTTATCGTTATGGTTCCGGCATACCACAGCAAAGTCCCCGATCTCGGTATTTTGTATTGCTTGCTATCAATTTACTGATAATCGGTATTTATTTTCTTTGGAAATTTCACAGCACAAAAATTAAGTGAACGACACTAAGAGAGAATATGGTAATAAGTATTTTTAGAGATTCTCTAAAGGAATCATTAAAAAATTAATTTTATTCGACTTTGGTCGATTTTAGTTGACTGAAATCGAAATAATTAGTCAAAATATTAATCAATAAATCAA
The DNA here is from genome assembly GCA_031259095.1 of Planctomycetaceae bacterium. Classification (GTDB taxonomy): domain Bacteria; phylum Planctomycetota; class Planctomycetia; order Pirellulales; family Thermoguttaceae; genus WRKP01. The sequence continues at coordinate 4,357 of JAIRLW010000034.1, forward strand.
CATGGCAAAAGTAGTTAAAAAACGAAAAGTCAAAAGAATTGTTGCGGCGGGAATCGCCCACATCAAAGCGACTTTTAACAATACGACCGTAACAATCACCGACTCCAAAGGCGACGCTCTTTGTTGGTCAACGGCTGGTACTTGCAACTTTAAAGGAAGTAGAAAAAGTACGCCGTTTGCCGGTCAAATGGCTGCCCAGCAAGCGGCGGAAAAAGCAATGAAATTCGGAATGAAAGAAATTGAAGTCCGAATCAACGGACCAGGAAGCGGTCGTGAAAGTGCGATTACGGCGTTGCAGCAAGCCGGTTTAACGGTTAAATCCATTGAAGATGTTACGCCGTTACCGCATAACGGTTGCCGTCCCAAAAAACGTCGGCGAGTTTAATGTTTAATTGTTGTTTCGTATTTTTTGTAACTATTGTCCTAAGTAACTCTGTTGTCTGTCGGACGGCGTTCATTATCGGGAATGCCCTAGTTTGTTTGTTTCCGTTTTAAAGTATCATCAATATTTTCAATAGTTTGTTTTGTTTCAATAGAAATTCAATTTTATGGCACGTAATACAGAAGCAGTTTGTCGAAAATGCCGGCGTGAAGGTTTCAAACTTACCTTGAAAGGAAGTCGTTGCGATACGGAAAAATGTGCGTTCAACCGCCGTTCCAACGCGCCCGGAATGCATGGATCCCGAAAAGGAAAATTGACCGATTACGGTGTTCATCTTCGTGAAAAGCAAAAGGTAAAAAATTATTACGGCGTCCTTGAAAAACAATTCCGTAAATATTTCGGAATGGCAGAACGAATGAAAGGAAATACGGGATTAGTTCTGATGGGACTTCTTGAACGCCGTCTTGATAACATTGTTTATCGGCTTGGTTTTGGATCGTCACGTTCCCAAGCCCGTCAATGGGTTTCACATGGTCATATTCAGGTGAACGGCGGACGGGTTGATATTCCAAGTTATTTAGTGCGAATGGGCGACGTCATTACGATACGTAATCGTCCTAAAAGTACGAAAGCGATTAAAAATGTGATTGAAGAAGGTTTACGCGATGTTCCTGAATTTCTGTATCGGGACAACGCCGCGATTCCTAAAGGCGTGGTGATGCGGTTGCCTACAGCGGAGGATGTTACATTACCGGTTGATTCGGCGTTGATTGTCGAACTTTGTTCCAAATAATTACAAAACATTACCGGCTGATTTTCCCGATTTCCCTAGTTATTAGATTATTTCAGCGTTCATTTTTCGGAGGTTTCTTTATGCGTATTCGATGGCGAGGTTTGGAACTCCCCAGCAAAGTAACATGCGACCCGGTCTCCTTAACGGAGACTTATGGAAAATTTATCGCCGAACCGTTTGAACGCGGTTTTGGTCATACGGTCGGTAATAGTTTGCGCCGCGTTTTACTTTCCAGCCTCGAAGGAAGTGCTGTAACGCGAATCAAAATTAAAAACGCCCTTCACGAATTTATGTCCTTGAAAGGCGTTTACGAAGATGTTACGGAAATTGTTTTAAATGTTAAATCGCTTGTGGTCAAATCTTACGACGACAAGCCGAAAGTTCTACGAATTTCCAAAAAGGTAAAAGGACCCGTTACCAGCGACGATATTCAACGCGATGACATGGTTGACGTGATTAACAAAGGTCATCATATCGCCACACTGACCGACGATGTTCCGTTTGAAATGGAAATGGTGGTCGAAAACAGTCGTGGTTATGTTCCCGCAACCGAGCAGTTGGCTCATATTCGGGAAAAAAACGATGATATTGGTTTCATTCCGCTTGATGCGGCATTCAGTCCGGTTGTTCGTGTCCAATACAGTGTTGAGGAAACGCGCGTCGGTCAAAAAACAAATTATGACCGGTTAACAATGCAAATTTGGACGGACGGATCAATTAGTCCGGAATTTGCAATCGTTGAAGGAGCGAAAATATTCCGAAAACATTTGAATCCGTTCCTCCAATATGATCGGCTTGAAACCGGCGTTTTTGCTAAGGTGAAACCGTTTGGATCGATAGGAATTGATCCGGGATTGGAAGAAAAATTAAAAATGTCGGTAACTCAATTGGAACTTTCTGTTCGGGCAGTGAATTGTCTTGAATCGGAAAAAATTAATTTTGTTCGTGATTTGGTGGTACGAACCGAAGAGTCGCTTTTAGATATGCGAAACTTTGGCGAAACGACCTTGACCGAAGTAAAAGAAAAATTACGCAAATTTGATCTTCAACTTGGTATGAGGATTCCTCCGCAGTTATTGAATGCGACTACTCCTCAGACCACTGCCGCAACCACTGCCGCCACTGCATCAACCACTCAAACAACGGCTGCTCCCTATACCACATAAATTTTTTTCGTTTAATTTTTTTGTTTAATGATTTTCGTTTAACAAATGGTGAACGGCAACGGTTTTATTGTTGCAATTTTCTAAAACCGTTTTTTACAGACAACCGATTATCATTGTTAAATTCATAGAGACGGTGATTTTATGCGACATTTGAATAAAGGACGTAAACTTGGTCGAAACCCGAATCATCAACGGGCGTTGCTCAAAAATTTGATTGTTTCGATTTTGATGACTGAACGCGACGCGACCGACGAAGAAAACGCGCCGAAAACGCCGGGTCGGATTATTACGACCTTGCCGAAGGCGAAAGAAGTTCGTCCGCTTCTAGAAAAGTGTGTTACGATTGCTAAAAAGGCACAAACACATATTAGTGCGGCGGCGCGTTTTGAGAGTCCGGCGGAGCGCGGTTCTGAGGAATGGCGAAAGTGGCGTAACAGCGAGGGCTGGCAGGAGTGGAATAAGGCGATTGCGCCAGCATTGGCGGCACGTCGCCGGGCGCTTCAACTTATTGGCAACAAGGAAGCGGTACAAATTCTTTTCGAAGTGGTTGCACCGCGATATCTTAACCGTAATGGCGGTTACACAAGAATCTTGAAATTATTCAAGCCGCGTCTTGGTGATGCGGGAACGCAGGCGATTCTCGAATTTGTCGGTAAAAACGACCGTGTTAAAGCCCGATCGCAACGGCTCAAAGTAGAGTAGAATGCCGAAGTAGGACATTCGGCTGAACGTAGGATGGTTACGAAATCAAAACGTCGGTCGTTTGATTATACGACGGCAATCGCTAGGGTTTGCGAAGATATTTGTTTTCGTGTACCGGCATTGAGTCATATTGACATGTCGCGTGTTGCGGTCAGCTTCGCCCAAACGAAACATAGTGCGCCGTTTGGCATCTTCGCAACAACGACACCGTTACGTTTCAAGGGCGGTGAACTTTTTATACAAAGTCAGGGCAAACTTTGGACGTTGCAGCGTTGTTACCGACCTGACGGAGTAGAATATCTTTACATTCTTTATTTTTACGTTCCGCGATTCATTGAACTAAAATTGTCTCAAAAGCTTGAAACGATTGTTCATGAATTATATCATATCAATCCTGACTTTAACGGTGATTTACGGCGATTCAAGGGACGTTGTTTTGCACACGGTTCTTCGCAAAAAAAATATGATCAAACCGTCCGTGATTTTGTCAATCATTGGCTGAAACAGAATCCTCCGCCCAAAGTCTGGAATTTTCTTCAATATAATTACAAAGAACTAATTACAGAATTTGGCGGCTTGCACGGAACACGCATTCCTGCGCCAAAAATCATTCTCTTCGAAAAGTAAGGAAATAGGGAACATCTAAAAACTTATTTTTTCACAGACTAAATTCGACCGAAATCGACTAAAATCGATTTTAGTCGATTTTAGTCGATTTCGGTCAATAACTTCAAACCACTGTCTTTCGGGGCAATTGCAACCGAATAAAAAAAAAACTATAATACCGACATTCTGTTAAATCAATTAAGTAATAAGTAATTAAGTATTAAGTATTAAGTAATAATTCTTCCGCAACTATTTTTCCTTTACACCAACCCAACAGGAACCAGTTTTATGACGTTTTCGATGACTTCATTAGAGAAAAAAGCCGTTGACACCATCCGAACACTTTCGATGGAAGCCGTCCAACAAGCTAATAGCGGACACCCGGGAACTCCGATGGCACTTGCGCCGCTTGGTTATCTTTTGTTCAACGAAGTGTTGAAATATGATCCGGCAGATCCCGCATGGATTGGACGTGATCGTTTTGTTCTTTCGGCGGGTCATGCTTCGATGCTGATTTATTCGTTACTTCATCTTTCCGGCGTGAAGCAGTTGGATACCCAACGCAAACCAACCACCGAACCGGCAGTTTCTTTGGACGACATCAAAAATTTCCGACAACTCGGAAGTCGTTGTGCCGGTCATCCGGAATATGGTCATGTTTCCGGTGTTGAAGTTACAACGGGACCATTGGGCGCGGGAGTGGCAACCAGTGTCGGAATGGCGATTGCCGCCAAATGGTTTGCCGGACGTTACAATAGTTCCACGCATAAATTGTTTGATTCTAATGTGTTTGCCATTTGCGGCGACGGCGATATGATGGAAGGAATCAGCGCGGAAGCGGCATCGCTCGCCGGACATCTTAAACTTTCTAACCTCTGTTGGTTTTACGACAACAACAAAATTACTATCGAAGGAAGTACCGATTTAGCGTTCACCGAAGATGTCGGTAAACGGTTTGAGGCTTACGGTTGGAATGTGTTGCGGGTCGATGATGTGAACGATTTACCGGCATTACGGCAAGCTGTTGAAATGTTCCGAAAAACAGAAGATAAACCAACGTTAGTGATTGTGAAGAGTCAAATTGGTTTTGGTTCTCCCAAGTTAGCCGGTTCTCACGAGGCGCACGGTGCGCCGCTTGGCGAAGACGAAGTAAAAGCAACAAAAAAAATCTATGGTTTTGATCCTGAGAAAAAATTTGCGGTAGAACCGGAAGTGTATCAATTATTCGCAGATGGAATTGGTCGGCGCGGTACGAAGTTACGAACCGAATGGGATAAACAGTTCAAGGAATATCGTCAACAATTCAAAGAGCAAGCCGAAGAATTGACTCAAATTGCGGCTGGCGAACTCCCTAACGATTGGAATACCGAAATGAAACCGTTTCCGGCGGATCCGAAGGGAATAGCGAGTCGTGTTTCGTCCGGTAAGGTTCTTAATCAGTTGGCGAGCAAGTTGCCTTGGATACTTGGCGGTTCGGCAGACCTTGCTCCATCGAATAAATCGGATTTAACGTTTCTTGGTGCGGGCGAATTTAGTGTGGAAACTCCGGCTGGACGCAATTTTCATTACGGTATTCGGGAACACGCGATGGGAGCAATCACTAATGGTCTTACGTTGTCGGGACTTCGGGCTTATTGTGCAACATTTTTTGTGTTTGCGGATTATTTACGTCCGGCAATTCGGCTGAGTGCGTTGATGAAAATTCCGGCAATGTACCTTTTCACACATGATTCTATTGGCGTCGGCGAAGACGGACCAACTCATCAACCCATTGAACATTTAGCGTCCCTTCGGGCAATTCCAAATGTTGCGGTATTTCGTCCGGCGGATGCGAATGAAGTAAGCGAATCGTACAAAGCGGCTATGTTGTTGAAAGAAACTCCTTCGGTTCTGGTGTTCACACGGCAAAATCTGCCAACTATTGACCGTACAAAATTCGGTTCCGCTGAAGGAGTTGCGAAAGGCGCGTATATTCTCGCCAAAGAAACCGGAAATTCTGTTCCGCAAATTATTCTGCTGGCAACTGGCAGCGAAGTTGGGCTTTGTCTTGAAGCGTGGGAAAAATTGACCGCCGAAGGAATTAAAACACGTGTGGTGAGTATTCCCTGTTTCGAATTATTTGAACGTCAGCCGATAGAATATCGTAACGAAGTGTTGCCGCCGACCGTGAATGCTCGTGTTGGCGTGGAACTCGGAATTGAACAAGGTTGGCGAAACTATCTCGGCGATCACGGATTATTTCTTGGCATGACCGGTTTCGGGGCAAGTGCGCCGGCTGGAGTGTTAATGAAACATTTCGGTTTTACCGTCGAAAATCTTTGCCGTCTGGCGAAACAAGTTCTTGATAAATAATAAATAAACAAATAAACGTAATATATCAGCGGAATTTCCGTGATCGGTTATTTTGTCTTAGTCCCGCAGAAACGAGAGGTGCATAACCGGCGATGGAGCGCAGCGCACCGCCGGAAAGTTCCAATCCGTAGGTTGCGCTGCGCTACACCTACGGTTATGCCCATCACACCCCTAGCGGGGTTAAAATTGAAATACAAAATTCCACTGATATATTACAAATAAACAAAAGGTTTAAGGTTGGATGTTTATGAGGATGCCGGAATATCTTGCTCAACGGTTCGGTTTCAGGTAGAATGTCACGTTACTCTTGATATTTTCCGTTAATCGTCCTGTCGGCGATAAACATGACCTTTCAAACATTTTTAATCCTATTGTTCCATGTCCCAAATTATTACTCGTGAAAAATTAAATCAGATTATTGATAAACTTTTAACCGACAAAAAAATTGTTGCCGGTACGGTTGCCGCATCCGGATCACGGTTCTTTTTTCGCACGCTCCGCCAATCGGATCAACTCGTTCTCGATTCAAACATCATGCCAACCAATTCCGTCAAAGAATTTTTCTTTCCGCAACACGAAACTATTTGCAAATATCGTTACGAAGGAAAAGAACTTGTCGTCAACGACGCTGAACCGTTTGCAGTTGACCAGATTATTTTCAGCGCACGACCTTGCGACGCCGCGAGTCTGCCGATTCTCGACAAAATTTTTAACTGGGATTATCACGACCGGTTTTATCAGTTACGGCGGGAAAAATCAATTGTTGTTACGTTGGCGTGTCGTCAGGCGGACGAAAATTGTTTTTGTACTTCTGTCGGACTTTCGCCCGATACTCAATCAGGCGCAGACGCCATGCTGCTTCAGATTAATACTGAAACGTTTGAAGTCCGAACTTTTACCGATAAAGGTAAAACATTGTTCGATGGTCAAACGGTTTCGTCCGATCAAACCGGTCAAACAGCCGCGCCGCCGGAAGTTCGGTTTGATTCTAAAAATGTCGAAAAATATCTGACCGAACATTTTAACGATCCGGTTTTCGATGAAACCAGTATGCGTTGCGTTTCCTGCGGTGCGTGTACGTATCTTTGTCCAACCTGTCACTGTTTCGATATTGTTGACGAAGGCGGAGCGGCAAAAGGTAATCGTGTCAAAAATTGGGACACGTGTCAGGTTCCGCTGTTCACGCTTCACGCCTCCGGTCATAATCCCCGAAACAACCAGTCCGCGCGGCAACGAAACAGAATTCAGCATAAATTTTGTATCTATCCGGGAAAATTCGGATTGATTCTCTGCACCGGTTGCGGTAATTGCACACGCGATTGTTCCGCATCGCTCGGCGTTAGACCATTACTGGAATTATTGGACAAAAAAATCCGGTAAATCTATCGGCAACTATCTGTTTTAATAATACAAATTTAATAACACAAAATTGACACAATTTTCATCATTTACAAATTCAGAAATGGGTTCATTATGCAAATTTTGTTCATTCTGTTGGAAAAAAAAATTGAACAATAAATATAGACCGTTACTGCCGTTAATCCTAGAGTGAGAAAGGAGAAACACGATGTTCCCTACAATTTCGATGTTCTGCGGAATTATCATCGTATGTTTTGGGAAAAAGGTGAACCGCATCATCTTCCCCATATTCACGCAGAATATCAAGACAATAATGCCGTTTTCAATATTTCAGATGGGGAAATATTGACGGGAACAATGCCAAAACGACAAACTAAGATAATTCAAGGTTGGATTGCCGAGCATGAGGACGAGTTGCTCGCAAACTGGAAATTGGCAATGAACAATGAACCACTATTTAAGATTCAAAAATAAAATGAAAGACAATGATATCGTGTACGGAAAAGAACCGTTAGGACCGCGTGTCGTTCATGTTGTTCCTAATAACGATTACACGTTAACCTTAACGTTTACCAACGGCGAAGTTAAAAGTTACGATATGAATCCATTGCTTGATAAGGGAATATTTCAGGAGTTACGGAATATTGGTTATTTTAACTGTGTTCGAGTGAATGCCGGAACGGTCAAATGGTCCCACGAACAAGATATTTGTCCTGATGTCCTGTACCTTGATTCCAAACCAATTCTACGATAGTATCAATAATGCATCATCTTTCAGTGAATTTTTTGTTTTTTTTAAGGCAATCTTCCTTAGTTTACGTAGTTTTTTCAAATAAAACCCCCATGAAACGTAATCAATTTTTTCTTTATGCCGTCTGTTTTTTAATCGGATTCTTGACCGTAATCATTCAAGCGGAAGAAACCGTAACTCCTGAACAGCAACGGATTTTACGTTTAAAAAAATTTCCGGTACAAAATCAGGCTCAATGGATGACCGATTATTTGTTGTTACCGCAAGGAGGTCTGAACAACAAAGACGTGATTGATGTGATGCGTCGGATTCCGCGTCATCGTTTTGTTCCGCCGTTACCTCAATCAGTTGCCTATTGGGATCAGGCGATTGCGATTGGTCATGCACAAACAATTTCTCCGCCATATATTGTTGCGTTTATGACGGAACAATTAACGCCGAAACCAACTGATAAAGTTCTCGAAATTGGAACCGGCAGCGGTTATCAGGCTGCGGTGCTGAGTTTACTCGTCCGCGAAGTTTATACGATTGAAATTGTCGAACCGCTTGGAAAACAAGCCGAAAAATTACTTAAAACGCTTGAGATGGACAATGTTCATGTCCGAATCGGCGATGGTTATCAAGGTTGGTCGGAAGCGGCTCCGTTTGACAGTATTATCGTAACTTGTTCGCCGGAGTCCATCCCGCAACCGTTAATCGATCAACTTCGTGAAGGCGGACGGATGATCATTCCTGTCGGAGAACGTTTTCAGCAATCTTTTTATTTGTGTCAAAAAGTCAACGGCAAACTCAACAAAGAACGATTGAATCAAACGTTGTTTGTTCCGATGACCGGCAAAGCGGAGGAACAACGTACAGTTCAGCCGGATGTTAAAAACCCGACGATTATCGGCGGAGATTTCAATGAAGTCCGCGAAGATGGTTTGCCGGTTGGCTGGCATTATGCGCGGAATGTCGAAATTCTTACGCTCAACGACGTTTCGGGTGGAAAGAAAATGGCGCGTTTCATCAATAAACCGGAAAAAAAAATAACCCAAAACGACCATATTAACGCCAAAAATCAAACGCTGTCGGAACCACAAATTATTTCGCAAGTATTACAAGGTTTTGCGGTTGACGGGCGTGAAGTTTCCAAACTTAAAATCAATTATTGGATTCGCGGACAACAAATTGTTGCTCGTCACGGTCATGTGATGACTCCAACCGGTATCATTTCATTTTTTGACGAAAACCGGAGACAAATTGCTGATATTCCGTTGGGCAGTTGTCGCGGAACATTTACATGGGAAGAAGTGTTACGAAATATCCCTGTCAAACCGGAAACCCGCGAAGCCGTCCTACTGATTGGACTTCCTCTTGCAACCGGACAACTTGATGTTCACAGTATTGTTGTCGGGTGCGCTGACGATACGGTTTCTGAATAATTTTAATTACAAAAATAAAATAGTACAAATACCTCTTGAGTAGGCAACTTTACAAGGTCGCATCGGCGAAACATCGCCTTAGCCCTGAAAGGGCTGTCAGATTATAGCCCTTTCAGGGTGTAAGGAAAACACTAGTTCATGTTATATTAATTGTTGTAAAACACACAATCTATACTCAATTAGGCATCTCTGAGCAACTTAGTTTTGCGCGCTGACTGAATGTCCCTTTAGTCCCTCTAAAAAAGGACTTTAGAGACTTTAGGGAACTTCTAAAAACTCATTTCATCACAGACTAAAATCGACCGAAATCGACTAAAATCGATTTTGGTTGATTTCAGTCGAAGTTTTTAAAAGTTCCCGATTCCCAATTGACGGGATTGAGTCAATTCTTTTTGACGGTATAATTACGAACACTTTATGGAAAATTGCTGATTGTTTCACTTTTGGGTCAAAGGTCGCCTACCTCCAAATAATCAATCCAATTTATTTCCTAAAACAGGTGTTGCTGCACCTGTTTACTACACGAACTTAACCCCATTTTCAGAACAATTAATTAAAAAAATTAACATTATGAGTAATCTGATTAGTCCCAAACAACCCAAAACCGATATTAAAAAAGTTGCGATTCTTTTTTCCGGCGGTCCCGCTCCAACCGCTAATTCCGTCATTGGCAGTGCAGCGCTTTGTTTTGCCCGCGCCGGAATTGAAGTTTACGGTATGAAAAACGGTTATACGCATCTTGTCAATTATCAGGACGGAGCAAAACTCGAAGAAGGAAAACATTACATCCGATTAGATAAAAAAATCGAAGAAGGTCTGCGAACCTCGCGCGGTATTATTATCGGTACAGCACGGGCAAATCCGGGTAAATTGCTCAAAAATCCAATGGATTTGAAAGACGCTCAAAAAACCGCTCCGCTCCAAACTGTTTATAAAGCTCTTTCCTCGCTGGATATCGACGCTTTAATCTCTATCGGCGGCGATGATACGTTGACCACTGCGGCAAAGTTCAAACTGGTCATGGATGCGTTGCCCGATCACCAAAAACGAATTAAAGTAATTCATCTGCCCAAAACAATCGACAACGATTACAAAGGAATCGATTTCACGTTTGGTTATTTTACGGCGATAGAAATGTTGGCGCATGAGATTCGCAATCTTTTGGCAGATTCCGAAGCAACGGAAACCGGTTACATTGCACAGGTTATGGGACGCAAAGCGGCATGGCTTGCTTATGGCGCGTCGATTGCCGGAGAAGCCAGTATCGTCATCGGACTTGAAGATATTCATCAAAACTGGTACGCGACCGAACCAATTGTTGATCCGGAAACCGGTAGTGTGATGACCGGCGAGGACGGCAATCCGTTGTTGCGGCAGATTTTTGACGTTCAAAAAGTGGTGAATCGATGTGTTGACGTGATTCAAGCACGCGAAACAGAAGGAAAAACAGCATTCGTTGCGGTTGTTTCTGAGGGACTTGCGGAATATCTGCCGCTCTCGGAAATCAAAATGTGTTGTTCCGACGACGAATATAAATCGTTAAAACCCGATACGTTTGGACATTTTCCCGTGTCGCAACTTAAATACAGCAGCCGTTTAGGACGGTTAATTGCGGAAGAGTACAAAAAACGAACCGGTAAATCAAAAAAGATGGTCGGTTTACAATTTGGTTATGAAATTCGTTGCAATCAACCGACCGCGTATGATGTGGTTCTTGGAAGTCAGATTGGAGTTGGCGGTTACAAGGCGCTGGCGGAACTGGACAAAAACGGAGTCATGATTTCTGTCGGCGGGACAATGAATCTGTCCTATCCGGCTTTTGAGGAACTAATTGATATGAACCGACTCCGCGCTTATGAACGTCCGATTTCCGTCGGCAGCGATATTCATCAACTCGCCCGCTATCTCGAAGGTTGGGTCAAAGAATAAACCAATTCAGCGCAATTATACTTTGGGCAATCATCATATTTATGTTTTGTAGCAAAATCAATGTGTCAATAACAATGATCAATATTCTACCAACATGTTATCCCGAACAGGACAAAAACATGAAAATGTCGGACATTCCACTGAATAATTACGAGGTTCCATGAATTACTGGCAAAACAAAATTGTTCTTGTAACCGGCGGATCAAGCGGTTTGGGGCGAATGATCGCAGAAGAATTTTTTCGTGCCGGCGCAAAATTGACGATTGCGGCGTTGGAAAAAGACGATGTTGAAAAGTCTGCTTTTGAAATTGGTTCGGAGGTGTTGCCGGTTCATGCCGATATTACGAAACAAGAGGATGTGAACCGGATTTTTGAAACAATCCGAAAACATTGGGGCGGACTTGATGTTTTGGTCAATAACGCCGGACGGTCTATGCGCGGAAAAGTTTTGGAAACAACGCCGGAACAGTTTCAATCGCTTTTTGATCTGAATGTTTTGGGAACAATCCGCTGTACACGGGCGGCGGCGTCAATGTTGCTGGAACGTCGCGGGCATGTGATCAATATTGGTTCGTTAGCGGCAAAAAGTGCAACACGATATGTCGGGGCATATCCGGTTTCAAAATTTGCGGTGGCGGCTTATTCGCAACAACTTCGTCTTGAACTTGGTCAAGAAGGGTTGCATGTTCTTTTGGTTTGTCCCGGTCCGATTCGCCGTGAACAGGAAAGGCTTTATCCGTTAGAGGGACTCGAAGGAATTCCCGATTCCGCCCGCGCTCCCGGCGCCGGCGTTAAAGTTGGACGCATTGATCCGCATTGGCTTGCACGGAAAATTCTAAACTATTGTGAACGCCGAAAACCGGAATTGATTGTTCCCGCCAAAG
>JAIRLW010000063.1 GCA_031259095.1 Planctomycetaceae bacterium
TTCGTGCAAGAACATTTTCGGAAACAGTTTGTAACACAATTGCTTTAGGATTAAGTCCGGTACCGAGCGGAACCAGTGATGCACCGGGATTCAAAATTTCAGTGAATGATGAACCATAAGTGTCTTCCAAAATACCGGTAGAACGTCCGCCCGAAACCTGACCGCCTTTGAAAAGCCAATCCAAACCAAACGATTCATCATCCGTCAACCGAAGATCAAGCACTTTCACTTCGAGAAGAACTTGCGGTTGCGGTTTGTCCAGTTGCGCAATCAATTTGGCAATTTCTTCAACCGCTTCAGGATCAGAGGAACGTATCATTAAATCGTTGGTTCCGCGAAACGCCGAAAGATAAATAATTCCCGGTTCACCGATTTTCATTTCCTCATCGCTTGTCAATTGGGCGATTAGTTTTTCCGATTCAATTTCCGGTACAATATCTTCGACAATTTTATTCGCGCTCAGCGGGTCAAGATTTTGGCGCGATTGTTGCCGGTTTGAACGTGAAGACCTTAAACCATTTCTTCCATATCCGCTATAAGAAGTTGTTGAACGATTCGCACTTTGTTGCATGGATTGCACGCGGTCGCTCAAACTTTCCATACGTTCCAATGCCCGCTCCATATCTTCAATCGGATCATTGTAATATTCATCCGGCGGAGTCCAGACAACACGATTTTTGAAAAGACGTTGAACCGAATCGCCGACCGCGCGGGCGTCGGGATACAATAACGTAACAACTTTTACCGTATCATGACTATGCGCCAGCAACCCTTTTCGGTATTCTTCGACCGTCATAATACTGATAATTCCGTTGGCATCTTTTCTGTACCACAAATTATTTGCCTGACAAACCGCACGAATCGCGTCTTCGCCGCTTATTTGTTCAAAATAGGTATTGATTGATATTGCGGCTGCCTGACGGCTGACAACAATTTTCCACAACGCGCTTTGACTCAATAATCGTGCAAATTCGAGCATCGTCATTTCTTTAATATTGAGAACTTTAATTTCCGTATCTGTATTGATATTTATATTATTGGTTCCGGTTATTTCCGTTGTTCCCGAAGTTTCCGACAGCGTTACGGAATGCGGCGGCAAGACCGGATAAGGCGGAGCAAGAACCGGTTCTTGGGCGAAAAGTAAATGTCCTGTTCCGAAAAGAAACAGAATCGCAATAAAAAAATGTTTCAAATAATACATGGTCAATTAATTATTGGGAATCTCTGAAAATTATTTTTATTCGAATTGCTGAATTATCGATTTCTGTCGACCGAATTCAACTGAAATCGACCAATGTCGAAATAATTGGTCGAAAAATTAATTCCTTATCGTAAAATATGTTTATCGTCAACATTACTTCGTGAACGGACTTCCACATGTTGCGGAGTGATTTTTTCGACAACAAGAAACAAAATTTCCGTACCGTCAGTTCCGCGTGAACCTGATGTTCTCCGATTGGGCAACAGGTTACTCGGAACTTCAATAATATCGCCTTCACGAACATAATAAATTTCCGAAATGCGTTGATTACCGGTTCGAGGCAACCGAATTGCCGCAGTGGATGATTTTTGATTTTTGAACATCAGAATACCAATCACCTGAATACCCGCCGGAAGGGAGGAAATATTTCGCGGAATACCGCCGCCGTCTGGAAATCGATATTGAAACGGATCATTGATAACCGGTTCGGGATTTATTGGTACAGGACTTGGCGGTGTTGAGGTTGTTAGCGTTGAGTTTGTTGGTGTTGCCGGTGTTAATGTTGTTGATATTTGATCGGAATCGAAATCGGAATTTACATTTTGCGGAACAGACGAGGTTGTTCTGTCAAACGGCAATGATTCCTGCATTGCAACCGGAACAACATAGCGAAAACTTGGACGCACACGATTATCAGCCGAAATCCGGTGAACCGATTCGAAAACCGGTTTGGCAACCGGTTCGACAGCCGCAACAAAAAGAGTCGGACAAACGGTGAAAACGCCGACCAAAAGAACACTGAAGTATCGAAGGAAACCGCGCACCGCATCACTCCTTACGACGGTAAATTGCGCCGATTCGAAAAGGATTTTCCGAAGTGCGAATTTTTGCAATCAGCCGTACAATAAAAGGTTTATCTGAAGCAGGGTCCTCCCCTCTTTTCAGCAGGAAAATAACTATCTTGGAGAAACACAACAAGCCCTAAAAACCTGTACAATTAGAACTATCGGTATAATCCTGAAAAAAAAAATAGGATAACTTTTTATAGTGGAATAATCGTTAAAGTTTTCCTAGTTGATTTTGCTCTATCCTTTGAACTGTTCTCAAATTATCTTTTTTATTTGTCCTGCAAGGACTATTTACCCAAAAACTTTATTAACCGGAGGCTTTAGCCTACGGTTAATAAAGTTTTTGGATCAGTAATTTCGATAGTTATGGAGCCGCCGGCTTCCGGTACTGTAATTTTGACGGGAGTCGTTTTAAGGTCGCCCCATTCTTTGGGAACAGGATGCGGTATTGCCGCGATTTCGGCTTTAATTTTTTCACGGTAAGCGTCTATTTCGGCGTTGCTCATTTTGCCCAATGCGCTATTGGCAAGTTCCGATGGAGCCTTTGGAATATGAGTAACAATTACTTGGTAGATGGTCGTCGGAATACCGGCTCGTGAATAGGTATTGATTGCTGTTTTCGGTTTGGCAATACCGCTCAAATCTGTAATTCCAAGAACATTGTAACCGGACGGTGTTTCCGCAACAAGTACAATGGCGGCATTTTGAACCGGTTTTCCTTCGTGAAGCAATTTCACATGAAAATTTACAAGTTTTTGCAGAAAACCAGACGGTACTTCTTTTGATGAACAACTTGTCTGTAACAGACCAATAACGGTACAAATAGTTATCGTTAAGATTAATGTTAAAAAATTTCGATTCATAAAATAGTCTCCATATTGAATTTTTGTAGGGACGCACGGCTGCGCTTCCCTACAAAAACAGGTTGTTAGAATTTGCCTATAGTAATTTTGTTGCTTGCAGCCGGGTTAAAAGCAGCAACACCGCCATTAGGTGACGGCTTGCTTCATAATTGGTTATTTAATGTTTTTGTTGTCGCATTTGAACTGTTTTGTGGAGTTTGGTTGGTTTTTGGATTATTGCCAAGATTAACTTGGTGGGTCGTAGTTGGTTTGTTTTTGGTATTTTGGATCGTTTCGTTTTACAAAACTATTTCCGGAGCTGCTACTTGTGGATGTTGGGGGAATGTCGAGATTCCACCGGTTTATACCGCATTACTAGATACATTGGTGATTGGTTTATTATGGAACTTTCGACCTATCAATACAGTTTTTTGTTTTCAGTCCCTTGTTGACGAATTTTTATTTTTCAAAAAATTTCAATTACGAAAGTTAAGTTTAGTTGTATTGGCGCGGTTTGTTGTTATAATTCCGATTACTTATGCAATGTTTTTCGATTTGCATGAGACTTACAATGATCACAAACGGTTGGCTTGCCGCCATGTTCGATTTATAATAATGTCAATCTGTATTGATAATGACAAAATAATATATTCGCGGTACTATCGACAATATATGATTGTATTTTTTTTAGGAGATTATAAAATGATTGAATACTCAAAAATTTTTTTCCAGAGCGCCAATGATAAATACCATTTTTCTTACTCTGTTTTGTTTTCTATTGTTACCGTTACAATTCGGCATTGCCGGAGATGCTTCTACAGTATCAATGACGTATGAACAATTTGAAGCGTTATCGTCGGCGGATCAAAAAAATGTACTGATAAAGGCATTTGAAAAGAGAATTCGTGTTTCTAAAAATACTTATGTTTCGCTTGAAACTATCGGTGAACAACGACAATGCAGTTCCGATGGACAGATTGGCGAATTGATTACAAATTATCCTACGGAGGTTTGTTCGCTATGGATTCAAAAAGGTAAATATCGGATTGATGCTATACGGTATAAATTTTCAGATAATAGTATTATTGACGAAATGACTGCTGTTTTTGACCTGAATGAAGGATTACACAAGGGAATGGTTTTTTTGAGAGGCAACAAAACCCGTATTTTTGGACGAATAGATACAACACAGGATTATGTTCCGTTTTGTACAACTCATTATTGGTATTGGCTTCATAGTGATTATTGTGACGACAAGACAGAACCCCATTTTTACCGACGTGATTATTTTTTTCCTGATCTTCTGAAAAATCGTGAAAATTGGAACATTTCCCTTCTGCCTGAAGAAAAAATAATCCGTCTGACCTACCCATCTCCGACAAAAAATGCGATTAAGGTAGCAAATAATGAACGTTCTTACCTACTTGATCCATCCAAAGGATTCATGCCGGTATCTGTAAAAACGAAAATTGATGAGCTGCTTGATGATGATCCAAAATGGTTCCCAGAACCCAGAAAATTTAAAATGGATATGCGGTTAGAAGTAAAGGAGAGTAAGTTGGTTGATGGCATCTGGATGCCGATTGCTTTCGAAAAATGGACGCAAGTATCATGGGTTGAAGGAAAAATTAATTTTTTTCAAACTAAAGTTAAAGATATTTCGTTTGGTAAAGTTTCTTCAACGGATACTGATTTCAAGTATCCCGAAGGAACCGATATTGTTGATGCTCTAAAAGGCGTTCACTATAAAACGGATGCCAATGGTGAGCCGATAGACTCGACGATTAAACCGCTTCATGGTCTTGATCCGTCTCAAGTGAAATTGCCGGAACCGCCGAAACGAAACATCAATATTGTTTTTATTGTTGCCGGTATTTTGTTGATTGTTACCGCACTTTATTTACAGTTCAAAAAATGCAGGAAATAAGTATTGATTAATAAAGTTGTAATGCGGTTCAAATACATTTCAATTTTAATTGTTTTTCTATGTTTTGTAAAATAAAATTTTCAGTTATGGTTAAATTTTTTTTGAAAGGAATAGACCAATGAAACATATAACTCTACACGTTTTTATTTATTTGTTTGGAATAGTGTGGCTTTTGCCTTCTTTGTATTGTTCAGAAACATTGAATAATGCTTATTCTGAATTTTCTAAAATGACACCTCTTGAACAACGTACCGTTCTAATGAATTTGTTCAAACAGAGGATTGAGTTTTCAAAAAATTTACATTATCGTTTAGATATTTCTTTGGAGATACAAACAAGTCAAAAAACGGCTATAGTAAAAAGCGCTATTGAAAATTGGATACTGAATGAATCTTATTTGATGAATGTTGATCTTATTCCCGATAACAATACCGATTCTCATCAAAATATTACAACATCTTATAATGCCAAAGAAGGAGTAACAAAAAGTTTTGTCCGCTTAACTAATTCATCAGGCGAGGCAATTGAAGGACGAATTGATACTCAAGAAGATACGATAACAAAAATGAATTTTTATGCAGCGTGGCATAAGGTCTCTTATTTTGACGATCAATTGTGTATATTTCATTATCTAGTCCAACATCAAAATAATTGGCAGATTGACTTGGATACCGATAATGAATTAGTAAATTTAACAACTAATTTTGCTCCTCACTATGAAACATTATCCCATCAAGGTAAGAGATTATTGAAGCTTGATTTATCGAAAGGCTTCTTACCTGTTCAGTGTGAAGCCCAATGGGATGCAACACTTACTAGTAATGTTACGACTTGGGAAAAACATAATTTTATAGTTGATAAGAGCGAACTCATCGGTAATGTTTGGATGCCGACAGAGATCACTCAATTTTTTAAATCAGGTTTTACGCCAAACGACAGCACAAAAATAATAATGAAAATATTGACGATAGAATCAGGTAAAGTAACAAAAGACGATATTACGATAAAATTTCCAATTGGAACGAACATTACTGACGCCATTCAAGGCATTTCCTATAAAATCGGCACGAATGGTAAACCGATAGACTCAACGATTGAACCGCTACATGGTCTTGATCCGTCTCAAGAAGTGAAATCACCGGAACCGCCGAAACGAAACATCAATATTATTTTTATTGTTGCCGGTATTGTGTTGATCGTTATCTCCCTTTATTTACAGTTTAAAAAACGCCGGAAATAAGTATTG
>JAIRLW010000067.1 GCA_031259095.1 Planctomycetaceae bacterium
GCGAAATATTGTACAATATTTTGACTCGAAAACTGAGCGCCTTTACTTGAAACTACAGAAACATTTGTTCGTAATATTTTAAATTAAAAAAATAAAAACCGAATTTTAAAGTGTAATGAATATACTGTAATATCAACATAGAAAGTTTTTGGCTTTATTCAGTAAAATGTTTCTTTATTCAGTAAAATGTTTCTTGCACGGACGACGTCATTTTCGTTAATCGTTCCAAGATGTTTGAGTTGTTGACGCATTTGATATTCTTCGGTGGGCGAAAGATGTTTGGTAACACGTTTTATCAGCGACGGTTTTGCGCCAATTAACGCCGTTAACACGGTCATTATATCAACCGAACGGAATAATGTTAAAAGTTCCGTGTCGTTGAGATGTTCCAGATCATTGAACGAGTGAAGCGGATTAGGAAATTCTGTTGCGGTGCAGGGTTGGTTTGTTTCCTGAGTCTGGCTTGTTTCCAAGATTTTGCGGAGAACCGCATTTCCTTTAGTTCGTCGAGTTTCCGCATTTCGCCGACATTCCAACCGTTCCCGAAGCGCCCATTCGATTTCCTGCAAAATCTGTTGATCCGTCTCTTGAAATTCGGCGAGACGTTTTGTTACGTCGTTTTGTAGTGTTGGCGGTAAACTTCCGAGTATTTTTCCTGCTCGTGACGCTGGAAGGTGTGCCAGCACCACCGCCACTGTTTGCGGATGTTCGTTCGCAATTTCCCGAACAATATCTTCTGTTTCCGCATACCGTAGAAAATCAAACGGACGATTCGACGGTTGATTGGTTGGGGCATTGGATGAACAATTCGGAAGAACAAACGCTTCCGCGCCGTAACAAACTGTTTCTCCGGAACGATAGGTCGGAGCGTAAGTTGTATTTCCTGCGAATTGGTGTTCGATCATGGTTGTCGGCATTGTTGACGGTTTATGATATTTCCGACCGGCTTTGTGTAAAAATTCTTTGGCAAGCCGATCCGTTTCTTTGACCGAAACCGATTCTAGCGACATCATTTCACGCCGCACCGCTTTTGCCGATTCCGAATCGAGTCGTCCGAGCAACTGGTCAACCGTTTGCCATTCCAAGCCGCTTAACAATAACGCCGTTTTTCGGATTCCGTTCATAATTTATGGGTTAGGGTTAGGGGTTAGAGGTTAGGAATTAGGGACTGATGGGACATTGGGGACAAGTGTAAAAACTATTCGCTATCCACTATCAACTATTCACTATTAACTACCACATTTCCTATCCATTGTTTTAGGACAGCGGCGGCGGCGTCGGGGTTTTCGGTGACCAGCGTACCGGCTTCGTCCACTAAGGTGTGAATATCCTTACCGAATCCCTCCAACATTCGTTCCGCTTCCTCTGCGGCCGCCGTTTCTTCTGCCATTTTTTGTTCTTCTTCATTTTTAAGTCGTTCTTCTATTTGTTCCGGCGTTTCCGGTTCTGGTTCGCCCTTGAGTTTACGCAACCACTCGGCATGTTCCGACTCCAATTCCTCCAACGTTTTACCAACAACCGCCGCCCGTTGACGTTCCGCGATTCGTTGTGCTACGCGGGATGTTTCCAATTTTTTAATCACCGTAATCGCATCCAACACCGCTTCCTCGCGTGGTGAAAACACTTTGACCGATTTTTCACGTTCCCGATCCAATGCTTCGAGTTGTTCTTTTCCCGCATGGAGATACCGTGCCATATCTGTCGGCGTTAAACGTTTTGGATAAACTTCGTCGTTGAGTTCTACGCGATCCAGAACATCGTGCAATTGAAGTCCGGTCATCTCTTCGATTTTCTGATTTTTTTCATTTCGTGCTTCAGCCCGTTTTTTGGTGTATTCAACTGCTTCATCAATGGGTATTTTGCCGACCGCTTTCGGAAACTTTTTACCTTTAACCAATTTTTGGCGTGTTACTGTGATTGACGGATTGATTCGGCTGAGCGATTCGAGAAGTTTAATCTGCTCTTCCAATGTCAAACCGTTGCGTGCTTGAATATGTTCTACCAGATTGCCCGGTAAAACCGTCTGATTCGAATAATCAGGTTCCTTCTTCTTTTTCTGCTTCTTTTTACCAAACACTTTTTTAGTGGATAGTTGATAGTGGATAGTGGATAGTGGATAGTGGATAGTGTTTCTGTCCCGTTAGGAACGAAATGTTGGTAGTTGGCAGTCCCTATTGTCCCATTGTCCCTAATGTCCCATTAGTCCCTAATGTCCCCAAAAATTGGGATATTAGGGACAATAATTTTTAACCTTTTCGTGCAGTAGGCGACCTTTCAGCGGAAGGTTGCCTACTTTATTATTTACCTATATTGACTAAAAAATTCCGCTTGCGACACTATCAACTATCAACTATCAACTTTTCTCGATCAAGACCGCATTTCCGATCCATTGACGGATAACGGCGGCGGCGGCTTCGGGGTTTTCGGCGATTAGTTCGGCGATTTCATCTTTTAGGGAACGGATGGAGCCGAACGAATCCAATGTTCGATTAATTTCTTCTTCTTGTTCTGCTTCGGCTTCTGCAGCCGCTTCGGCTTCTGCGGCGGCTTTTGCTTCCATTTCCGCGCGGACACGCGCCTCAATCACCTCCAACGGCGTTTCCGAACCCTCGACAATTACAATCGGTTCCGGTTTTGGCGGTTTGGTAATCGACCAAAGCACACACAACCCGCAAAGTACCAATCCCATTAAACTAAGACTTTGCCAATTTTGTTTCAGCCAAACTTGAATTTGTTGCCATCTGGTCAGAATCACGACGGGTTCCTCTTTCGGACGGTAAAATTCAACAGTGACCATACTTAACGGATCAGGATTTAATTTTGCTTTCCACCAAGGCATTAAAAGTTGGGCAACACTTCGTTGGGTTGCCAGCCGAATATTTTCTTTAACCGCTTCGAGTTCCTCTGCGGTTGGTTCGGGCGGCGCCTCGCCCCGTTTACTGTTTTCGAGATACCATGTTTCCAAAACGTGTTTATACGGAATATGAAGTGTTGCCAAAACCCGCTCCGGCGTAAACGGAACAATTTCCACATTTGACTCTTGCCCTTGTAAGGCGTTTGATATTTCCGATTCGTGTTTTTTCTCAGTTGTTTTTGCCCCTCCCGCAAAATCCGCCTGCGGATCAATCAACGGACGTGAAAACTGCGAAATCTGACCCGGACGACCAAAACGATCATAACCGGTTTTCATATAATCAATTCCCAAAACATGTTCCGTCAACTTGGTTGGTTTTCCATGTTCTACCATAAACAGTTTTTCGCTGAGATTTTTTGTCAACTCGACGGAAGTTGCAACTTGTAATCCTTCGATATGCGGGAGAATGTCGTAAATTTGCTCTTTGAACCTATCCTGATAACGGGTCATTTGCCGGAGATAATCGCCGGGTCCGCCGGTCAACTCTTCTCCTGCACCGTTGTAACTCCGATTGTTCCGCCGGTCAATAATCTTAATCTCTTTCAAATCGGCATTGCGAAACGACGCTTGAACCGCACTGCCGATTGCGGAAATCGTATTATCTTCGAGCGGTTTGAAACTGACAGTGTCCACGAAAACGGAGACGGAAAAAATTTCTTTCCTTGCCCAAATATTTCGATCCATTTCCTTTCGCAAACTTGGAACCACAGAAGCCGATGCAATTCCACCCATTTTGGTGATTTCGTCGGCAACATCATGAGCGATGGCGTTAATTCTTCTTTCTTCGATCATTTTCGCGCTTGCCCAAGGTGTTAACGACGCGACAGCTTCTTTCCGTGCGTTTCCGCGAGGATTAATTGCTTTTGCTTCGTGAATGGCTGCGGCATAGGTGGAACGTTGTGATTTTGGCACCATCAGTTCATCGCCGACCCAATGATGTGCTTTCAAGTTAGCGTTTGCCAAAGCGTCTTCTACTGCACGTTGTTCATCTTGGGTAAAATGCCAACCGTTATAAAGCGCCATTTCCTTTGAACGTGGATCACTCGTTCTGATACTGCCCACAACAAGGTATCCAAGAGAAACCAAAAGAGTTGTGATCAAGAGCGCCGCGACAATCCGATTGCCCGGCGTCATGCTCAGGTAAAGATCACGTAGTCGGGCGTATAACTTCTTAAAGTAGTCCACGGATTTAGTTAATAGTTAGTAGTTGATAATGAATAGTTAGTCGTTAGTAATGAATAATAAAACCATAGCCCTGAAAGGGCGGCAAGATGTAAACTCCATGAAACAATAATCAATCATTTTATACCATTTTCCCGTCGCCCTTTCAGGGCTTTGGCTGTTGTTGGCTGCCCCGCCCCGTTGGGGCGGGCTATAATCCGACAGCCCTTTCGGGGCATAGAAAAAATACTAATTCATTACCGTTTCAAAATATAATAAAAACATTCGAATTTCAACAACCGGCAAAAACAACGCTTGCGACACTCTCCACTTTCCGCTATCAACTCTCAACGAACTAAACTCTCATGTTTTGAATTTCTTGGTATGCTTGAACGAATTTATTTCTCATTTGCATCATCATTTTGAACGCGATGTCGGCTTTCTGTACCGCGGTTAAAACTTCAGCCATTCCGATTTCACCGCCGGTCATTAATTTTTCAACAGCTTGGTCGGCGCGTTGTTGCATCATATTGACTTCGCCGATTCCGCCGAGCAGTAAATCTTTGAAGGAGGCTTTTTTAATTTCGTTGGCGGTCATGGGTCTGTCGGGATCCATTTTGAACCCGATACGTCCCATTCCTTGCCGGGCTTCCAACTGCCCGATTCGCCCAACGCCTCCGTAAAGATAACTAATACCATCCATAAAATAGTGGATAGTGGATAGCGGATAGCGGATAGCGGAGAATATTCGGACTTAAATCGTTATGGTCAAAAATAACGCTTGCGTCCCTCTCCACTATCAACTTTCCACTATCAACTACTAAGTGATAATTCTTAATGTTTGGTTTGCCATTGATTTTGTAACTTCGATAGCGCCAAGGTTTGCTTCGTAGGAACGTCCGGCTTCGACGGCGTCGGTGAATTCGGTGACGAGATTGATTCTTGGTAAATTGATAAATCCTTGTTCATCGGCGTCGGGGTGAAACGGCACATATTTCCGAATCGGCGGCAATTCGTCGCGGCAAACCTCACGAACAAACACGCCCGCCGAACCGTTTGGTCCAATCGTATTGTCTTCCTGAAACAAAACATAACGCGGATCGTATGGTTTTAGTTCTCCGTTTTCATTTCGGGTTGTGGTGATATTTGCCAAATTGCTGGCGATTGCGGTCATCCGAATCCGTTGTGAAATGAGACCGCTTGTACTAACATCCATAATTTTAAGCATTGTTTCCTCCACGAAAGGTTGTATGCGGAATAGTAATGATTCTGACAAAACGAATCAAGACCAAATGTAGGCGAGATGGCAGCAATTTCTAAAAACTTGTTTTTTGGCAATCTATCAGTGTAATATTTTTTACACGTATGAATATTGGACAAACAACCTCATTTACACCTAATTTTTCTTACTAAACAACCTCAGTAGCAAAATGATTCCCCCACAACCAACCTTATTACCTCATTATTT
>JAIRLW010000131.1 GCA_031259095.1 Planctomycetaceae bacterium
AATCATAACACGAAAAAATTCGTTGCAAAAAAATGAATGCACTTTCGAATCACCTTGATAACGATCAACACAAGTTTGAAAACGTCGCCACGGGATCAAATCCAATATTTGAGACAAAACCATTTTAACTTCACGCATAATATTAACCCTTAGGACAAAATGTTAATTTTCCAGAAAAAAATTTCAAATCGTTACAGGTCAGTTATAAATATAACTCGCAAATAAACAATAAGTTAACACAAAACAAACAAAAAACATTTGGACGCTCTAGTGACTTTAACATAAAGGATCATCACAATGAAACGATTAACGTTGATTGTTGTTTTTGCATTACTTGCAGTTTCTTTTGCAGCGTCTTTTGTTCGGGCGGCAGAAATTGCTGAAAAATCCGGTGTTTGGACATTGTCTAACGATGTTTTGGATGCGGTTGTCCGTTTTTAAAACGGTTCCGTTCAACTCACACAACTCCTTAACCAATCGGCAAATATTGATTACATTATTCCGTCCGGTAAAGGAACTCTGTTTCAGTACAAAATAGACGACAACGGAAATCAATACCAAGTTTCCGCCAACGACAAAAAATGGACACTGCAAAAGAGTAGTATTAGAGTAGTATTTCAGACATTAATGTTTTTGAAAAAACTGGGGGAAACGGTTGGAAATTACAGTTGCGCGTAAAGAACCGCTTTCGTTTGCGGTGCGGCTTGTTTTTGAAATCTACAACGGCAAGGCTGGAATTCGCTATCACACGTTTATCAAAAACAATGAAAACCGCGAATGGACAATCACAGAATCGGACGTGATTCAACTTGACTTTTCTCAGAAACCGCATACGTTACATTATATTGAATGAAAATTAGCATGGCGGCAAAGTAAAAATTGCCTGCTAGAAAAAGGCGGGCGGAATTGTATTGCCGTTTACGGTAACATTCCTGAAAAACAAGACGGCTGGTTTATTGTTCCTGAAAATAATTGGGCAACCGCATTGAAACCCGGGAAAAAACAAGGTTCGCAGGAACACAAATTTATGTACATTCAAACACTTGGCAACGCGGACACTGTGCGCGTGACAACAAACCCGAAAGCATTACAATTGACGCTCTTTCCTCTGGAAGAAATCGAATATTGTTCTGTTAATTTTGGCGTTTTTCAGGGAGATTGCCGTGCCGGACGAGTTGCGGTTTCCTGTCATTATCGCAACAGAAAATCGTAGCCGGTATTGCAAAACGCGGGTTCATGAATTATCTTCGCCTGTCACAATAAAGAAATTTCGTGTTATTGTCACCAAAGGCAGTAACAATGATCATCAAGTGCGGCTTCTCGAAACCGAAGCATGGGGTAAAAAATAACACAAGAATACCAGCGCAAATAAATGTCCATTATAAGTCATTATACTTTGAACGGTATCAAATGATTGTTTTTTGGGATAACCGCAAAGAATGCCAAGATAACGCGAAGAACGCAAGGAAGGTTTGGGTGAACATTTTCTTCTTCACCCCAAAGGGTTGTGATTTTCATAACCATAGATCAAGCGAAGTGCGACCTATGGTAAACTCCTCGCCTCAACATCAACGACGCTGCGTAAGTACCGTCTTTACAGGACTTTGGTTATTGGGCTGCTTGCCGTAGGCTAAAGCCTACGGTTAATAAAGTTTTTTGGTGTTTTTTGGTGAATAGTCCCCCTATCGGGACTGGAATATTAATTGACACTCGGAAATTATTGACGCACAAAAGATGCCGTTACCGTTATCTAATTTGATTTTTTGTTACAACAAATAACAACGAATTTTAAAGTGTAATGAGTATATAAAAATGTTCCGTTTGACAATAAGGCTTTCGCCAGAAAATACGTGTTGTGCAAATTTGAGGCTTGGTATTTTGTTATTTTTTTGATTATGATAGGCTTTGTGATAATTGTCTATTTACTTATTGTTACAAAAAAGAATTATTGGAGAGAGAAATGAGTATTACGGAACAGGCGTATTTTTTGGCGTGTCAACGTTATTCTGATCTTGGTGTTGATGTTGAGGCGGCGTTGGCGTGTTTAGCCGGTGTCAAGATTTCGCTGCAATGTTGGCAGGGTGATGATGTTGGCGGATTTGAGAATTCGGACGGTTTGACTGGCGGCGGAATTCTTGCTACGGGTAACTATCCGGGCAAAGCACAGAATGCAGATCAACTTAGAGCGGATGCTGATGTTGCGTTTAGTTTGATTCCGGGCAAACATAAATTTAGTTTGCACGCGATTTATCTTGAGAATGGCGGCAAGAAAGTTGACCGTGATGAGATTGGTGTGGAGCATTTTCAAAGTTGGATTGATTGGGCGAAGTCGCGAGGGCTTGGTTTGGATTTTAATCCGACGTATTTTTCTCATCCGTTAGCTGCGGATGGTTTTACGCTTTCGTCGACGGATGAGGGCAAGCGTGAATTTTGGATTCGGCATGGGATTGCGTGCCGTAAAGTTGCTGAGTCAATGGGGCGTCAACTCGGTATGATTTCGGTTGTGAATTTTTGGATGCCAGATGGTTTTAAGGACATGCCGGTTGATCGTTTATCGCCGCGTAACCGGATGGCGGATTCTCTAGATCGGATTTTTTCAGACGAAGTTGACAAGACGTTTGAATTGGAGGCGTTGGAGAGTAAGTTATTTGGGATTGGTT
>JAIRLW010000137.1 GCA_031259095.1 Planctomycetaceae bacterium
AATAAAATAACTGCTGTTGGTACACCAGCAAAAAAATTAAAAAATAGATAATATATCAGTGTAATTTTCTCAATGATTTTGTGTTTATACCGTTTTCACTTTAAAAACCGGTTTTTGAACTGTAAAAACACCTTAAATTGCGGAGTTAAATGAAAATATAAACCGGTTTTTAAAGTGAAAACGGTATAAAATGAGTAAAATTACAACAGTAATTAGGATTTTAAAGGTTGATGTAATCTATTTTTTCTACAATTTTGACTGGTCAGCAAATCTGCAATAACAACAATTGGTAGATTTTAGACACAAAACCTGCCGGTAATTGAGATGACTCATGCCAGACGGGTGTTGTTTGGATAATGGTATTACATACCAGTACAAAAAATAGAAAAACAATCAAAATTGAAATATATTTGAACCGCATTACAACTCTATTAATCAATACTTATTTCCGGCGTTTTTTAAACTGTAAATAAAGCGCTGTAACAATCAACACAATACCGGCAACAATAAAAATAATATTGATGTTTCGTTTCGGCGGTTCCGGCAATTTCACTTGAGACGGATCAAGTCCATAAAGCGGTTCAATCGTCGATTCAATTGCTTCACCGTTGGCATCGGTTTTGTAGGAAATACCCTTAATCGCATCTGTAACAGTGGTATTTTCTGGAAAGAGTAATGTTATATTGTTTGGTGTTACTTTATCATATTCAATTTCATGAATATTTACTTTTGAAATTGAAAAAGTATCAGGTACTAATGATGTATTTAGTATCATCGTTAATTGAGTTGGCATCCAAATATCTCCTACTTTCAAACTTTTTTTCAACGATAAATTTTTCATCTCTCCATGCTTTCTGATTCTTATTATTTGCCCAAATTGCGTCCCAACGTATTTCCGACAATTCCGGCATAAATCCTTTTATAAAATTAAGATACACTTTTAATGTTCCGTTACAAGATTTAAAATTAAATGATGCATAAGCCGGTTGAAATTTTACTTCCAGACCAATCAGATTTTCTTTTTCTGTAGTAAAAAACGTCCAGTCTTTAACATGTTCCAAAAGATAAACGAATATAAATGAATTTTTTTCCAGTGAACTTTCTAAAAAGAACGAATCTTGCAACCAATACAAGTATATATCGTCGGTAGTAGTAACGTCCTGAATCGTATTAATTGTACCAAAAATCTTGTCTTTTAACGAACTACTACGAAATATTCCGCGATTTTCTCCGTTTTTTGCATCATACACGGAAGTAACCCATTCAATCGGCTGAGATGCTATTCCCTTAAACATCTCCATATCAACTTTATATGATTTATTTAACTGCCATCTTGTATATTTCCGTTTAAAGAAAAAATCAACATTGTTATCGGGAACACCTTGTCTATTTTTTGAATTTCCGATTGTTAAATCTAATTTATAGTAAATATTTTGAGATTTATTAATTCGTTCTTCAAAAGATTTGACTATTATTCTTTGCTTTTGATCATCTGGAAGTTTCAAAAAATCCTCAAATTGTTGTAATTCATTATTGTTTTGCGCTACAACCAAACCACAACCAATAATAAAGTCAATCCAACAAAAAATCAGAAATAAAAATAACATATTTTTTTTCATAATGACACCTAATTGTATTTTGATCAAGGTATTAAAAATTGATCTCAATTTTATTATAATTTGTCTGAAGCCTAAACACTAATATACTCGTTACATTTTGAAAAATAAAAATTCGTCGATAAAAGATTGAAAACAAAAAACAGGACTGACTGGTCGAAACTTCCACAATAATCCAATGGAACCAATATCTAACACCATCGTGAAATACGGACTCACCTGCATCGCACCCCAACACCCGCACGATTCCGCGCCGCTCAATCCTTTCGCCAACGAAACAATGCTGAATATCATGAAAAGAATTGTTGTCACCAACCATGAAATTTTAGGAACAATACCAAAAAGCAAAATCAGAGCAAGAGCAATTTCACATTCGACCAAAATAATTTGAAACCATCGGGCTTCAAAAAAACTGTTTTCTAAATCCGGCATTGTTGCCAATTGGTACGCTTTCAAACCCGCCGCAATCAATAACACCGCCGCAACGAAAAACCGCACAATCATCCAACCAAGCTGATTGTGGACGAATAGATGCGGTTCTGATTGTGTTGCTTTTAATGTTGCGGACATGTTTTGATAATCATTCTTTTACTGTAAAAATCAAGACCATTCCTCTTTTTTACTTAATTTATAAATCATTGACAATTGAAAAATACACAACTACCGCTACAGAAAAAATTAAGAGGATTTCTCAAAATTTTGAATCTGTCTATTAACCTCATATTCTCTAATATCTAGTGTTATAATAAATGGAAGTCTCTAAAAATATCATTTGCCCAAAGATATTTTAATTAATTAATTGATTGATTATTTGTCCCATTAGTTCCTATCGTCCTTAATGTCCTTATAAAAAGGGATGTTAGGGACTAATGGGACAAATGAGTTTTCAATAAAATGTTGTAGTTAAAAATGAATTTTTTGAGACATCCAATTGAAATAATTCATCATTGCATTACGAAAATGATATTCTTTAATCCTTTTCAGATGTTTCAAAAATACAATACTTGTCAATCAGTGCGAATATCTCTTTAACCGCCGTTTTCTTGGAACCGTTCAAATCCGCACAGAGTTCGCCGGAAGCGTTGAATATCTGAAATGACGCGGTTTCACGGTTAATAGATTCAGGACTATTCAGAACAATAAGATCGCATTTTTTTTGTTTCAATTTTTTCAAGGCGAGATCGCGTCCGTTTTTCGTTTCCAGTGCAAAACCAACCACCCATTGATCACGCCGTTTAATTTGTCCGAGTGTCGCCAAAATGTCCGGCGTTTTCGTAAACCGAAAGACAATATCAATATTTCCTTCCGGTTTCGACAATTTTTGTTCTGAAAAATATTCCGGTTTGAAATCGCAAGGCGCAGCCGCTCCAATAATTCCGTTACAATTAGGAAAAAGCCGCAGGCAACATTCGAGCATTTGTTCCGTTGTTTCGACGCGGTGAATTTCGGCTCCGTCAGGATACGTCAACGCAACCGGTCCACTGACCATCACCGGTGTTTCACCGCGTTCTAAAACGGCTTCCGCAAGAGCCGCACCCATACGACCACTTGAACCATTCGTTAAAAAACGTACCGGATCAAGATATTCCCGCGTCGGACCTGATGTAATTAAAATGCGTTTGCGCAACAACATTGTTGGAATATTTTGTGTTTTTCGGACATTAACATTTTCGGTTAGGGGCTGTAGAGACAAGTGGGACATAAGGGACGAATGAGATAAATAATCCTTTTATCCTATAATCCTTTATTGTTCTCACGGGCATGAATTTCGGCGGCTTTTTGTTTGATGGCGGCGAGGTCGAGTTTGCCGGTTCCCAACACCGGAATCGAATCGACTTTCAGGAAACCGTCAAGATGCGGAATCCAAACGTGCGGCAAGCCGTTGGCAATCATTTGTTCGATAATCTCTTGCGGCGCAAACGGCAACTCCCGATGTAACACAATAATCTGTTCGCCGCGCGTCGGATGCGGTAACGCTGTTACTGCAATCAACGGTTCTACGGACTCCTCTGTTTGTTCCGGTTCACCAAGTGTTTTGGTAACAATTTTCTGAATTTCTTCCTCGATCAAGATATGCGGAATCATTTCACCGGCAATTTTGGAAATGCGCGTTTGACGTCCCGTAATCCAAAGGAAACCGTCTTCATCCATCTTGCCGACATCACCGGTAATATACCAACCGTTTTTGAGAACTTCCGCTGTTAATTCCGGTTGTTTGTAATATCCCTTCATCACAATAGAACCTTTGACAACAATCATTCCAATTTCATTCGGCGGTAAATCCGCCCCGGTTTCCCAATCAATCACCTTAACCGCAACATTAATAATTGCCCTGCCAATCGAACCGTCTTTCCGGTAAGTATGGAATTGATCAAACACCCGGCTCTCAGGAACATTCGTTGTCGGTACCGGCGATAACTCTGTTGCGCCGAATCCTTCACTCGGTCGAACGCCATATTTTTGCTCCCAAGCATCGATCAGATCAATCGGTAATTTTTCCGCACCGCACATCACCGTGTGAACATGTTCAAAATCCTTTTTATCACACCGGCGTAAAAAATTACGTAAAAAAGTCGGCGTCGAGGCAATAAATGTTACCGGATATTTTCGCGCCATTTCGCCGATCTTTTTCGGCTCCAACGGACTAAAATGAAAAACTCCCGAACCGCCGCAAAAAATCGGTAACCAAAAATTGCCCATAAATCCAAACGCATGGAAAAACGGCAAAAATCCCAAGACAATATCTTTTTTGTTCAACCCCATTGCTCCAACAAATCCGCGCCCCACTTCCGCAAGATTATTATTCGTCAGCATCACCCCTTTGGGACGACCCGTTGATCCCGATGTGTAAATGATCGTTGTCAATTCGTCGTTCAAACCTTTTTTCCGAAGACCAAGAACCCATTCAAGAATCCGGCGCGGTAAAATCGTTGCGTCGCCGAGACAGTCCATTTTCATCAGAAAAGAAACTTTGGGAATCAGGTCTTCCGAACAAATGATTTTGGCGTCCAGTTTTAAGTTGGGATAACGTTCTACGACTTTCCGGCTGGTCAAAACATGTTTGATACCGGCTTGTTTGATACAGTAATTGATTCCTTCCACACCAAACGTGAAATTCAAATCAACCGGAACACGGCGGTCTAGTGTCAGAGCCGAATTCAAAACACAACCGCCCACCGACATCGGAGCCAACACCCCGACATGCGGTTCTTCATCGCGGGAACCAAGAACATATTTTTTCAGTAACCGCCGTGAAATTAACACCGCCGCCAAAAATTTGTAACCGCTCAACCGAATACCGGTCGAATCCGCAAACAACAATTTCCAACCGCGTTGACGGCATGTTTTGATGAGTGTTCGTGCCGGAATCGGTAACAATTTCGTGTTGTGTTCCCGATACGTATCAACCCCAAGTTCCTGAACCGCACGCTGAACCTGTTGCGGATATTGGGGATTGTAAATCGGTTTTCCAAACGCAATGATCACATCATTCAACAAACGCCGAGGAAAAAACGTAATTTTTTTATCGCCGTATTTGTAACTGAACATACTTTCATAAAGTCCGCCGATATGACACGGAATTACCGGAACATTTTCAACTCCTTTCAAAATGGACATAAAACCGGGTTCAAACGCTTTCATCTGACCGTTTCGTGTGATACCGCCTTCGGCGAAAATCCCGACAAGTTCGCCGTTTTTCAACGCTTCACGGGCTGTTTTCAACGCTTGAACAATACGTTTGGGATTACCGGGAAGAAGTTTAATCAATCCGGTTTCGCGAACACAACCTTCAAAAAATTTCGGAACCATCGGTTCAAAGGCAAGAAATCGGGTGTTTCGCGGACAGGCGGCGTATAAAATCAGTCCGTCCAGCAAACTGACATGATTCGACACCAACAACGCTCCGCCTTCTTTGGGAATATTTTCAAGACCGACAAATTTCGGACGATAAACAACATGCAACAAAATCCGCAACGAAAAAATAATGAACGGACCGTTGAACCAATACGCCAAAGCAATACTAACAACAATTGTGAATAAACCGGTTGCAATCCAAATAAGCAGACTTGGATGACTGAAAAATATTTCAAAAACTTTTGCTCCGGCAAGACCAAGCCCAATAAACAAAAACATTGCGGAAAACGTCATAAAATTGTAAGCGGCGATCATACGTCCGCGTTGAACGGGCGGACTTTTTTCTTGAATATAAGCCGCCAACGGAATATCGTACAACCCTGCCCAAAGACCGGTCATCAACATCATTGCGGCGGCGAAAAGATAGGGCAGCGATAAGGGAGTTCCGAAACCTTTTGCAACTTCGTTGGGATAATTGGGAGTAAAACCGAGAATAAGAATGAAAAAACCCATTCCGAATGCTCCGATAGGAACAAGTCCCAGTTCAATCCGTTTGCCGGAAATCCAACCACAAATCACCGCGCCGATTCCGATTCCAATGGTCAACACGGCGGCAAGAATGGTAACATGTTGTTGTTGCACCATGAGAAATTCGGTTGCGAATTTATCGATATTATTTTGGGCAAGAGCCGCAAGTCCCCAGAAAAACGCGCTGGCAATGGAAATCAGGAACAATTTATGATGCGAAAACAACGCGGCAAGATCGCGTCCGGTTTGTAGAAACGGATTGAGTGGAAATTTCGCATTCGGATCAACTGCTTTCATTTTAGGAATGAAAAAACCGGCGAGAAGTCCGATTGCGGCTGCTCCAAGCAACACCACTGCGGTAATCCAAACATGTTCACCGCCGGGAATACCGGTTTTGGTTGGGAGTCTCTCTCCGTTAATGGTTTCGTAAATGGTTGTCCAAAAGAAAACGTAACCGCCAAGAATCTGACCGGAAACGCAAGCAAGCATAGTGAGCATGGAAACAACACCGTTAGCGGCGGAAATACTTGTTTCGGGAACAAGATCGGGAATAGTTCCGTATTTTGACGGGCTGAAAAAGGCGGCTTGGGAACCGAGCAGGAACATGATACCAAGTAAAAGGATCATTTTGAACGGCATTCCACCGCCGGAACTTGCGGCTTCGGCGGCAGTAGGACCAAGACAGATTACGCCAATAGCAGCGGCAAGAAGCAACAACTCAACGAGTTTACACCAAATCATGGCGTTCCTTCGACTGAAACGATCCGTTACATAACCGGCAATAGAAGTCCAGATTAAAAACGGAACAATCAAAAACGCTCCGCCAAGAAATCGGATTAAATCGCCGTTAGCGTATTCTTTTCCGATAGGAACGAGCAACCATCGAAAGGCGTTGTCGTTGAAGGCAACAGTAAATTGAGTGATGAGTAGAGCGATAAATCCTTTATTCCAAAGAGATTGCGGCTTTTCAGAATTCATAAGAGCAAAGAAAATTATGGTTGAGCCGAAGCGTTAAGCGTACACCGGTTGAGACAAACAAAGCAAAGATTATAAAGGAAGAACGAACAACAGGGAACAACCACAAATGCAATTTTTCTGAATCAACTACTTTTTTTGTTCTTTTTCCTTCTTTTTCGGCATGATCAAAAAAGTATCGATCACCTTTGACATCGTGTTGGAAATACTGCCGGAAAGATTTTGCGCCTTTTCTTGAATTTCACCGACAACAATTGCCGTATTCATCCGTTGTTTGAAATAGTCGATTCGGGTGATTTCTTCCGGTGCGGCTCCGATTTTGAACTGTTCGATCATATTCTCAAATTCACGAATCAGTTCCGCTATCGACGGAATCGGCAATTCGGCAGCACGAAGAAAATCCATATAAACCGATTCCCAATACTTCATGTCATCAACAACTTCTTTCATCAAAACCGCTTGCTGTTCCGGTGAAGCGGAAGCGTAATCGTTCATCCATTGGAAATAACGTGTCCGCGCCATTAAGAGAAGATTGGTCTCGAAAAACGATTTTTGTTCCGACCTGTTATTTTGAAAGTAAACATAAAAAATTTTTTCCGTTTCCGAAAACTCGAACTTTGGTTTATTAATGGAGCGACGTCCGAATTCCGTTTCGGCGCGAAGTGTAAGAGCAGTTACAGTTTCCGGCGGTAACTTCCGAAAATCACGGAATTTCATCACACGAATCAACGTTGCCCGATCTATTGTTTTGGGATTGATCGAACCCAAAATACTGTGCATCGAAATCATCACGATTCCAATCGTCAACACCGCCAACGGACCGGAAAAAAAACAACCTTTACCGATCATACGAAAAAATTTCCGAATCATTATGTTTTATCCGCTATTTTCTCAAAATTGGTCTTTTTGAAAATTAAACATTCTGCTATACTCTCCGCACTTTATTTCCATCAAGGGCAGGCAACCTTTTGCTAAAAGGCCGCTTACCTTTGGCAGTTGATCATGGAACATGTTGTCCCATCATGTTCCATTCGTCTCTAATGTCCCTTCACTAAAAAAATGTTAGGGACAAATGGGGCAATAAGGACTGTTGGGACAAAAGATTAGGAAACGTTTAGGCGAAACATCGCCTACCTGCAACATACAGTATAACACTGAATCGAATATCGTCTATACCGTCAAATGACGCTCGGCAACTCGATTTTATTTTGTCAATATCACTAAAGGCAACTTCTAAAAACTTGTTTTTTGATCGACCGAAATCGATTAAATTCGACGAAAATTGATTTTGGTCGATTTCAGTCGAAGTTTTTAGAAGGTTATCTAAATCACTAAAAATTGTAATTTAACGATAAGGAGTTACCAAGCAATGAAAAACGTTAAGGAAGTTCCGGCGAATCGGCAATTGGCTAAAAACAATTTCGGCACGATTCTTTTTTTCATTTTGTTAGTTGCCTTTTCTCTGTTGCTTGGTTTGTTACCGGCATTGAGTTTCGGTCAGGATGGGTTTCCTTCGCCGACTATTCCGGCGTCGCCGTCCGACGTTCCTCCATCGTTTTCACCGTCGTCCACTCCGGCTGCAATTACACTTCCGACGGCTGCCGATTCAACGTCAAACGTACCGTCCAACGATTATTTTTCCACACCGACAGTATCCAACAACTCTGAATCGGTTCTACCCAATCCCAATACCAATACCAACACCAACTCTTCATCATCATCGTTGCCGTTTGCCGCTCCGGCGCGTCCTCTCAACACGCCGAGACCAAACAATGTTCCTTTATCAGATTCTTATGGACCGGCGACTCCAACGCGGCTTTTACCAAACCGTTCCGAACCGTTACGTTCGGTGGCGGAACCGAATCATCCGTTTGCCCGTTATTTTGCATTGCCGAAGGAGCCGCAATCCATCATCAAAGGTCAACCTTATACGATTGCCGAACTTTTAGACGGTACAAAAACGTCGGGTTCACGCCGTCAACTTCTTCAAACTTATTGGGAATTGACCGGACTTTTAGCGGAATACAATATCCGTTGCGAAGCGGAACATTTGAGCGGTTCGGTTCAGGATGCGCAACAAAATCTTATCACCGTGTTACTCCAACAGCAACGTCGTTCAGTGGAGATGGAATTTGTCAAGAAACAATGGCAATTGACGGGACTGTTGCGTCGTTTCAAAAGAATTTCGGTTTCGGAAAAAGAACTTCCGATTCCGTGTGATTATCCGCTTTTCAAACGTTATGAAACATTGGCGGATAAAATTGCCCGAACCGCGCGGAGTCAATATTTAGGACATTTGATTCCGGTTCAGGAACAACTGATTGACGCAAGACGTCGCAGTTGTACCATTATTTTTGAAATGTTACAAAGTATTCCGTCGGATTCCCGGCAACTGATTGAGGTACTGAATCGGCGAACAACCGCGTTTTTGGAACTGGTTGAAGCGGTTATTGATTACAATAAAATGATTGCGGAATATACTTCGGAAACGATTCCGCCGGAAGTGAGCGGTTTTCGTTTGGTGGGAGCATTGATTGAGTTACCGAAAACCAATCCGCCGATTTCCAATCAATCAACCGAATACGCTGCACCTGAAATATGGAGACTAAGCGGAACTCCTCAAAGGAATCCGCAAACGGACATACTGCGTTCCAATTTGGTTCCGCAACGGCTTCCAGCAGGAAATGTTCCCGTTCCGCCCATCGAACCTGCGATTATTCAAGCCGCTTATGACGAAGAACAATGAATCTAGTTCATAGGGCAATACTGCTTGCGCCCGAAAATCACAAGGTAGGCGATGTTTCGCCTGAAATTGTTGATTAATTTTGACTAATAGCGTCGGCTGTTGCTGTCCATTGTCATTTGAAATCTTTCGGATACAATGGGAACGCATTTTTTGATAACATTTTTATCATCTGCACTTTCCTAAAAGTACAGAAATTAAACACTGTAAATTAAGGTTTTTTTAATATTACACGTACTTTTGCACTAATATAAAAGAGGCGCACTCTATCAGTGGAGTTTTTGTTTGAGATTAAAAAAGTATTGCCCTGAAAGGGCAACGGAATAGTGGAGAGTGGAGAGTTACGCAAGCGGATTACTACCCAAACGGCAATAATTCCGCTGATAGATTACGAAATTTTTTGTAATCTATCAGCGGAATTTTCCAAAACATCTTTAACAGTTT
>JAIRLW010000145.1 GCA_031259095.1 Planctomycetaceae bacterium
TCAGGGCGAAACTGTTGTGGGGACTTTGAACCCTACCCGTTGGGTAGGGCTGGCTTAGATTGCCCTTTCAGGGCGCAGGAAAAATATCATGAACTTGATCAAAAAACAAAAATTCCACTGATATATTACTTGGATTTTTATTTCAGTGTTTTGGCGACCGTTTTATTTTCGGCGGTTTTTTCGAGATTCTTTTCTTGTTCTTCCGGCGGGTCGTCGCCGAAAACACGTTGATAGTAAATCGATAAAGCGTGCAGCGAAAGAGCAAGCCCTTCCAATTGACGATCCGTCATCGTTCCGGCAGAAAGATTGGTCGGAACACGGTTGACCAACGACATTAAACTTGTTACCGAACGCGCAACACGCGGATCATTCAACTCCTTGTCCGACAACGAAAGCAACAGCCACCGAAGAATGTGTCCACTCGAATACAACGTCTCATAAACATCAGGATTCGTCCCCTTGAATAAAAAGAATTTCGGATGCCAAAGATATTGATCGTTTTGAACCGACAACACAAATTCATGATAAGTTCCAAGTTGCTGTTTGGCTAACGCCATCGGTCCCCGAATCGCTTTT
Source organism: Planctomycetaceae bacterium (assembly GCA_031259095.1). GTDB lineage: Bacteria > Planctomycetota > Planctomycetia > Pirellulales > Thermoguttaceae > WRKP01. Next base: position 577 of record JAIRLW010000145.1, read on the forward strand.
CCTTCTTCTTCGTAAAGTTTAACCGCCGCCGTCAAACCCAGAAGCCAATCGGTTACATCGCTGGAACCTTGATCAAGCGAACGGTTCAGTTCTTCTGTCACCATCCGCTCAATATTCCACGTCTCCCCCATTTCATTTTTCCACTGGTCTCCTGTTTCTCCGTAAAAGGAAAGCCCCACCAACGCCATCGACATATTAGAACCTCTGGAAACTGCCGCTTTTTCGGACGCGATTAAATGTCCAATCGAATAATTTGCGCCGTTCACCTTCAACTCGTAATTCGGCATAATATTTGACATTGCCAAAAGTGCAAGAAACGACGCCGGACGACGTTGAAATCCTGCTCCAACCCGCGCGTAAACTCGTTTGCCGTCACTCCGCAATAACGTCTTGCCCGAACACGGATAATTCCAACACAAGGTCCCAATCGAATAAATATAACTGCCTCGCGGAGTTGTTTTGTCCCGCGAATCCACTAACACCGTCGGTTGGTACACTTTGGCGTCGGCGCCGTAAGGCAACGCCATCAGAAGAACATCGCCCGGCGTATTATTTTGAGTGGTCACCGCACGTTTCATGTTGACCGTCAACGTCGCACGAATCGACTTTTTGAGCACCGCCGCCTTTTCCGCATCCGTCAACGACGACATCTCCCGAACACTCGGCGTTTCCACTGTAACCGGTTTCGGTTCTTCCGGTTTGTCGTCATGTTTCGGCGAACGATTCTTGGAGCGATATTGAACCAACGCATATTTTTCGTTAATGTTTAACAAATCCGCCTCAGTACGGAAGCGCGGAGGTAACGTCAACGGAATATCGTCGGAGTTCAACGACGCTATCTCCGTCTTCGACAACGCCATCCCGTTGTTTTTGGGCGATGACATCCCGTTATTCGCCAAAGAAGCCTGAACCGATAAATCCGGCAATTGGATAGGACCGTCCACTGCCAAAATTGCCGAATCCGGTGCGTACACAGTTCCGTTGGCAACCGCATTGCTCCGAAATACCTCATGGATCGGAGTAAAACCGGAAATTTCGTCCGGTTCAAGCGTTCCGTCCAAGGTGTAATCCGAACCGGATACGATTGCCGGCGAAGCAAACCGCTCTTCGCCTGAAAGTTGCCGCGATGCGTAAAAACAAAGCAACAACATTACAAAAAGTCCCCAAAGAACCAATGATGTCTTTTTCATATTCGTATTCCTATTGATAAACGCAAAATTCATATTAACAAACACAAAAAAGGGTAATTATTCAGTAGGTAGGCGGCGTTTCGCTGAAACATCGCAACGGCTGAGTTTACTTAAGGACATAAACGGAGACAAAGTTTATTTAATATTGATGATACCGGCGCCGGTTTTGGCGGTATTTTCAAAATGTGGGACGGAACTGAGCCGTTGCTGTTGTTCGGCGGAAATTGGTTGAGGACGGCGTTGGCGCGGGACATATCGGCGTCCTTTTGCGGCGGCTTCTTCGGTTGCTTTTTTGAACGCTTCATCAAATTCGGCAATCTCTTGATTACGTTTTTCGATTAAGACTTTCAACGCTTTTTGCGCTTCCGTTGCTTCATAGTCGGTGGGACGATCAATCAAAAATCCGCCCGACGAACCGCGTTGAACGTAGGAATTGTTCGCCGCTCCGCAACCATATTTGTCATTCCCGCCGTAATTGATCAGAAAACTGAAATTCCCGCCGCAATTCGAAGGTAAATGATATTTAATAGTGCTGCTGGAATACGCCTGATTCCGTCCCATAAACTGATCATCACCGCCGTAATTGAACAAAATCCCAATACTTCCTTCCGCTCCAACTCCCTGTGTCATACCGCCGGTTGCCGTAAATTTATCATTGCCGTTGAAATCGCAAAGATAACCAATTGATAAGTCCCACGCCATTCCGGTTCCCATAATTCTTCCGCCGTAAAGATCATCACCGTTGTCGTCAAAACAATAACCCAGCGAATAATGACAACCAAATCCGTTGGCAAAACGTGTCCATCGTTCTTGGTTGCGCGGTCCGCCGGAGTACGCCATTAACGTGCTGCCGTGACGGATGTCGTTGCCATCGAAGTCGCGGACAAATCCAACTCCAAGCCAATAACCGCCGCCTTGACCGAAATAATCGACTTCATAATTATCATCTCCTCCGCCTTCGAGTAATGCGCCGATTCCGCCGTTGGCAACTTGCCGGATTCCCGCACCCACGCCTTGCCCCCAACCGTCATAGCCCGGATGTTCGGGATACGAATCAAGATAAAGCCCGCCGCAATAATAATGGTCATTGCCTTCGGTATCTTCGAGAATACCCAAACCGCCGGGCGCGCCAAACGCTTGTGCCCACATCGCGGCACGATATTTATCATTTCCCTTGCGGTCAATCAACATTCCCAACCCTTCGAGAGCATGACCTTGTGCGCGTCGCAACGCTTTATAACTGTCGTGTCCGGCAAAGTCAAACAACATTCCAATTCCTCCAAGCGTGGAACCTTGAGCGAGATCGGCGGCAGAGTAAGTATCATTGCCTTCCGCGTCAATCAAAATCGACACGCCTAAAATCGAACCGCCCTGAATACCGTGTTTGGAACCGGAATAAATATCGTTGCCGTGTAAATCCAGAATCGCCAATACCGGACGGTTCAGATCGCAAGTTCCGTCACGGTAGGAATCGTTGCCGCCCAAATCAATAATGCAAACAACATCGTGCATGTCCGGCGAATCCAAATCATAAATATTGTTCTCCCGACCACCAATAATAATATCGCCGGCGGAAGTGGAAAGACGTTGGACTTTTTGACCGTTGATCATAATGGACGGAAAAGCGTCTTCCGGTAATTTGTCCAATAAATCAAGCAACGCTCGATTCGTCAACGGAATTAACGATTCTCCCGCATCATACATTCCGGCTTTGTCCATCTTCTCCATCAAATTACAAAGTCGTCGTCCATAAGTCCGGTTCGGAATGGTATGACCGTTGACGCAACCGGGTCCGATAAAAGTCGGAATAAGATTCTTGGCTAATTCCGTCTGCTCCGTTGCCGTCAATGTCGAAAGTGCGCGGGCGTGCGCCATCTGCGCCTCCAACAAACAACGTTTTACCTCGTTAATCGCTTCAAACGGCGTGGTGCAGGAAAGAAATCGGACGTCAACATCATTCCGCTCTGGAACGTCCATCTTCTTCCGAATATCCGGCATGATTTCCGCAAGATGACGATGACTATTGCTCAACGCATGATGCAATTTCCGCGAATATTCCTCCACCGCAAAAATCGATTGAATCGGTTCGTTATAAAGTTGCTGGTACCACGACAAACGGCAACGTCCATCGAGTTCGCTTCCGGTATTGAGTCCGGCAGTGCTGCGAAGAGTGCTGCGGGCATAGCCTTTCCACATCTCATAACGATTCGTGATATTCCGCGATTTCAAACCGTTCATAATTTCATCATACATCAATTTAATTTTGTCCCGACTATGTGGATCGCCAACACTATCGGCATTAACTAATTTCAACACCGTTTCATCCTCATCGTTGTCAAAATCCGGAACGACGGGTTCGGTTGCAGCCGGTTCTTTAATAGTTTCCGACGAAAGTTGGCTAAGCGTTTCCGATAATGTATTCTTTTCGCCGGATTCGACCGTTTTGGAATTAGCCGAATCGTTGCCTTTTTCCGGTTTGCCGTCTGATTTTTTCGCGGTATCCGATTCGGTTTTTTTCTCTTCGCTTTCCTTGACACTTTCTTGCGCCAAAGCATTGAGAATCGCGTCCATATCGATGTTCAGATTTTTCTCCGCTTTTTCCGCATTATCCTGTACCGATTTATTATTATCCTGTACTGCTTCATTTCCGTTTTTCCTGCCAATCGGCAACGGCGTTTTTTTATCGGATTCGTCAGGATTTTCAGACTCATTGGCTGTTTCGGAATTCTTACTTTTACTTTTACTTTGACTCGCCGTATCAACCGGAACATCGTTACCAGCCGGAACATCCTTTGGGTCTGACGAATTGTCTGCCGAAACATCCTTATCTTTTAGAATATCTTTTTTCTCGTCAATGTTTCCATTGGCAACAGCGTTCCAATCAATGGGATTGTGTTCGGGTTCTGAATTTTGCTTTTCGGCAGCAATGTCCCAAGGCGACCGCGACGGCTGAATAACTACAGGATTCACTAACGGCTTCTCCGTGTTCTGACTCGGAATCTCCGAAATATCCTGAACATCCGCTTTAACATCTTGAGACGAAATATTCAACGGTAAAACATTCAGAGGGGCTTCCGGTTTCTCAAAACCTTTATTATTCAGTTGTTTTGGCTGTTGTGAAACAGTTTCGGGGACAGCGTCCCAAATGGCGGCGTTGGGATCAATGGTCGGAACGCCGGATTTCGTTGCTTCGGCAACAAAAAACGATTTTTCATTTCCGGTATTAACTTTCGGAATAGCAGGCTCATTCGGTTTCACCGCAACCCAACCATCATTCAAATTAGCAGGTTTCGGCGGCAACGGCTTTGGCTGCGACGGTTT
>JAIRLW010000196.1 GCA_031259095.1 Planctomycetaceae bacterium
TCTCCCTATTATCTCTTTCGTACTAAAAAAAACAAGGTAGGCGATGTTTCGCTGAAACATCGCCTCGGCGATAGCCGACTTGCCTCTGTGTTCGGTAGGAAATCGGAAAACCAAACGGCAGGCAACACTAATTGCCGTCCGTACACAGGGTCATAGTCGGCTAACGCCGACGCGACCGTGGGTAAAAACCCTTTGGCAAAAGGTCGCCCTGAGATTGACCAGACAACATCCCAAAAATATGAAATAATCAGAAATATTTTACTCGATTTCAATCGACATGAGCCGATTTCATCCTTTTTTTGCAACACTCACTAAAAATGTCCCGATCTTACCTTTCCGATCTTGAAATTGCACGGCAAACGACCATGACGCCGATTGACCGTATCGCTGAAAAAATTGGTCTGCAAAGCGATCAAATCGAATGTTACGGACGTTTCAAAGCCAAAATTTTGCTTGAAACGATTAATCAAGAAAGTCAAAAAAATCAGGAACATCAGCGGAATCAACACGATTCGCATTCCGACGGTCATCTCATTTTGACCACTGCGTTGAGTCCCACACCGGCAGGGGAAGGGAAAACAACAACCAGTGTTGGATTAACGGACGGTTTAAACCGGATTGGTAAAAAAGCAGTGGTTTGTCTTCGTGAACCGTCGCTTGGTCCTAGTTTTGGAATGAAGGGTGGCGCGGCTGGCGGCGGTTATGCTCAGGTTGTTCCGATGGAAGACATTAACCTGCATTTCACCGGCGATCTGCACGCCATTTCAACCGCTCATAATCTTTTGGCAGCCGTTCTCGATAATCACCTCCATTTCAGTAACGCCCTTCGTCTGGATACGCGGCGTATTGCTTGGAATCGCGTTGTCGATCTGAACGACCGAGCGTTACGGAAAATTGTTGTCGGTCTTGGCGGTGCGGCTTATTCGGTTCCGCATGAATCGAGTTATGATATTACGGTTGCCTCTGAAGTTATGGCGATTTTTTGTCTCAGCAATTCTATTTTTGAACTTAAAGAACGGTTAGGCAAAATCATTGTCGGTTACACGACGGACGGCGAACCGGTTACGGCGTCGCAATTGCTTTGTCATGGAGCGATGGCGGCGTTGCTCAAAGATGCGCTCAAACCTAATCTGGTGCAAACGCTTGAAGGTAATCCGGCATTGATTCACGGCGGTCCTTTTGCCAATATCGCTCACGGCTGTAACAGTGTGTTGGCAACAAAACTGGCGTTGAAACTGGCAGATTATGTTGTTACGGAAGCGGGATTCGGCGCGGATCTTGGAGCGCAAAAGTTTTTTGATATTAAATGTCGTCAAGCCGGTCTTAAACCGAGTGCGGTGGTGATGGTGGCAACTGTCCGCGCGCTCAAATATCACGGCGGCGTTGAACTGAAAGATTTAACGCAACCAAATCTTAACGCCCTGATTTCCGGTTTTGCCAATTTGCGTAAACATCTTGAAAATTGCCGACTCTACGGAGTTCCAACAGTCGTGGCGATCAATTCTTTTCCAACCGATACCGAAGAAGAAACACAATTAATCATTAAAAAATGTTCGGAAATCGGCGTCCGAGCCGCTAAGTCGGAACATTGGGCGCGCGGCGGAGTTGGAGCGGAAGAATTGGCGCGAACGATTGTGGAAACTATCGACCAAGAACCTTCAACGTTCAAACCGCTTTATCCCAATGAAATGCCGATTCTCGAAAAAGTCGAAACCGTTTGCCGAAAAATTTACGGAGCCGACCGGATTACTGTGGAAAAAAATGTACGGAAAAAGTTTGAACAATTTGAGGCGTTGGGGTTTGGTCATTTTCCGGTTTGTATTGCTAAGACGCAGTATTCGTTTTCGGCGGATCCTTCGTTACGGAATCATCCGACCGGATTCGATATTCCCATCCGCGACGCACGAATTTCCGCCGGCGCCGGATTTATCGTTGTATTAACTGGCGAAATCATGACCATGCCGGGATTATCAAAATCGCCTGCCGCAGAACGTATCGATATTGACGAACATGGTCAAATCACCGGTTTGTTTTAATTTTGGTAGAAAGGTTTAATTCTTGTGGGTTTATTAGAAATTGTTTTAATTGCCGTCGGGTTGGCAATGGACGCTTTTGCGGTATCAATCACATTGGGTTTATCCGCAAAAAAACTAACACTAACGGAAATAATTATTCCAGGCGTGTATTTTGGTTTCTTTCAATTCCTTATGCCGTTGGCGGGATATTTTGCGGGTATTTATTTTGCCAATAAAATCGAAAATTTAGATCATTGGATTGCCTTTGCGTTACTTGGACTTATTGGCGGAAAAATGATCAAAGACAGTTTTTCAAAAGAAAATAGAAAAGAAAAGATAGATAAAAATTCGTTTGGGTTTATCAACATGTTCATGTTAGCGGTTGCCACCAGTATTGACGCCTTGGCAATCGGCGTAACCTTTGCCTTCTTCAGAGTTCCTATCTATACCGCCGTACTCATCACCGGAACAATAACATTTTTTATCGCAATGTGCGGCGTAATCATCGGCAATATATTCGGAACAAAATTCAAATCAAAAGCGGAATTGCTAGGCGGAACAGTTCTTATCCTAATTGGAATAAAAATGGTGATTGAACACACGTTATTTTAAACATCCGCCGAATATCTCTACTCGAAACGATATTCCTTTTACCTGAAAATTCGGTTTTCATTTTTTGTTAGAATTTCAAACTGTCAAGGAATTCCATTGAATAATTACGAAAATTGTACCAGAGAAATCGGATAGGGAATTTTTAAAAGATACTTTTTTTATTTTCACTCAGAGATTACAGAGGCGAGTTGTTCTCAACTATTTGCGTTTTTTGAGAATGCCTATTCTTCGAGAATATCTATTCGTTTCTCTGATTCTCAGATAAATCTTTTTGCCAACGTCACAGCGGCACTGGCGTTATCGCTGTAACCGTCGGCTCCGATTTGTCGGGCAAATTCATCGGTTACCGGCGCTCCTCCCACTAATACTTTAGACGTGGCACGGAGTCCATCGCTTTCTAATTTTTCAATCACTTTTTTCATTTGCGGCATTGTGGTGGTCAACAGTGCGGACATGGCAATAATTGTTCCTTCCCGTTCTTTGGCGGCGGCAACGAATTTTTCCGGCGAAACATCAACGCCAAGATCAATCACTTCAAAACCGCCGCCCTCAAACATCGACGCCACAAGATTCTTGCCAATATCGTGAAAATCACCTTGAACCGTTCCAATCGCAATCCGTCCGATTTTTTCCACGCCGGAATTTTTCAGTAACGGGTTGAGAATTTTCATGGATTCCTGCATCGCCCGAGCGGAAATCAAAAGTTCCGGTACAAAATACTCATTCGCCTCGAACAGATGACCAACCTCTTCCATCGCAGGAATCAAATGTTCGTCCATAATCGCTTGCGGCGATGTTCCGGCTTCAATCAGTTGATTAACCGCCTGTAACGCCGCGCCGGTATCTCCGTCAATGACACTTTGAGAAAGCAATGAAAACATGTTTTTTTAGTTAATGGTTAATGGTTAGTAGTAAATAGTTACACTTATTTTTACCTTTACGTAACTTGGCGAAACCAGTTTACAGTATAACACAATTTTTTCTCATGATCAATATCAATACTTTGCAAAATCTGTTTTCGTTAACGGATTTTGATCTCTATCGGATATTTTTGCTCTTCATAAACCAAACAAAGATCAAGACGTCCCGAACCTGCCGCCATATCACGAATGATCAGACCGCCGCCGTTGATAACTCGTTGCAAAAACGCCATCAAAATCAAATGCGGCGCCGCTTCCTGATAGTCATAACGTTTTATCCATATCGGACTATGTTCACGCCAAAACTGTTGAAAATCACGCATCAGGAAATTCATGTCAATACGTCTGTCTTGGGTCAGATAACGGGGAATTTGATAAGGATATTCAGATTGTTGCAATTCGCTTTGGGTGATCGAGGATAACTTACGGACAATCACTTCCGCGTAAATCGGGTTCGACGGTCTTATCTGCGCGTTGTCCACACGAATCAATCCTAAATCTTTTATGTATAAAAAATCATCCGATTCCTTGTCAATAAAACCATCGCCAAGAATCATCGGCTCTATTACCTTGCGAACACGTTCTTCTTTTAATCGTTCAAGCAAACTGTCAATATGCGTCGGACGATTGAGAATAATGTTCTGGATGGCTTCGTTCACTAACTCCGGCGTTACAGGTTTTTGGTAGTCCGGCGGTAGTATCTCCACTATTATTTCGCGAGCAACAGCATTAACCAGCCAAGGTTGTCCCTGAGTTTGTTCCCAAACTAAATCTATCGCATCGTCTTCGCATCGTTGTCCGGTTTCGGCGGTATGCTGATGATACAGTTGTATAATTTCATCTTTCGTGAAATTTTGCAATGTCAAAGATTTTGTGACAATATTAAATGGACTTGCACTGCCCAATGTTGCGCTGTCAGGACGTACTTTTGCTTTATAGTCTCGAATATTACGCATACCGACTAATGCTGCGGAATGGACAAATGGCGTAATGCTGCGGTCATTATAACCGTCGCGCAGTTGTCGTAAAAAAGTGATTAGCATTCCTTCGCTAAGACAATCCGCTTCGTCAAATAAAATCACCAACGGTTTGTCCAAACTTTTGACAAAATTCATCAAAAACAGGGTCAAAAGCACTAAAGGTCTGTTTTTTTTATCTCGCTCGTAACTTTCATCGTATGTAAAAGGTATTGATGACATTTTTTGTAAAGCAAGAACAATGCAATCAAAAATCAAAAGAATACCGCGTTCCGGCTCAACAACATTTTGAGTTTTCTCAAGCGAACAATACAGCGAATAATATTTCCCTTCGGCATTAAGCCGTTTGGACAAATCCTGCAAATAAGTTGTCTTCCCGCTTTGACGCGCCGCGTGAATCACAAAATATTGCTCATCGTCTATCAACTGTTCCACGCCTTGCAAACGGGTGGAGGCGTTGATCATATAATGCCTTGCGCTGTTACAAGGACCGGCGATGTTAAAATATCTCATCGTTATTAAAAAATTAAAATTATTCCCAGCGTTCACAGACCGATTGTTCGTTTAGGTAATCAAAAGTAGGCGATCTTTTCTCTTGAAAAGTTATCTAATCTACATCATGCCAGTTGAGTATTTTAATTACATAGACACCAACAGGCAATGCCTCTCACATTCCTTTTGTCCCTATCATTCCTTATTCTCATTTTAACGAATTTTTAGAGGTTTCCGGCTAGGATATATCACAGTTTTCTATCAAATATCACGGTTTAATCCATGAAATATCACGGCAAGATTTAGAATTATTAGAATTACATGGATAAAATACCGGTTTTTGACTCATTTTCAAATTGGCACGGTAATTGCAATTATGATCATTGTCGTTTGTCTTACCGCTACCAATTTCATTTCAAAAAACAAAGGAATTGAAACATGAAAACGAAACAACGCACTGTCAAAAAATTTTCCCGTAAAAGCGTTGCCCAACCAATTGTTTTTGCAAAACGACTTCCTAATGGTCGGCTTCGGTCCGGCGGTTCACGAAAAATTAAGCACGGATTCACTTTGATCGAACTTCTGGTTATTATTGCCGGAATCCATATTTTTATTTCGTTGTTTTTGCCTTGGTGAAAACACGACGATTTTACGGTGTTTTTTTTATTTGGCCATTTCGACAAAACGGGTTTCACGGATTACGGTAACTTTGATTTCACCGGGGAATTGAACTCGTTCCGTCAAAGAGTGGGCAATATCGCGGCAAATTTTGGCGGCTTCTTCGTCGGTAGATTGTAGGGCGTTGAGAAGTACCCGCATTTCACGTCCTGCCTGAACCGCATAAGCCTGTTCGACTCCCGGAAATTCGTTGGCGATTGCTTCCAACTCTTCCATGCGCCGAACATAATTTTCCAACGATTCCCGACGTGCTCCGGGGCGTGAAGCGCTGCACGCATCGGCTGCCGCAACAATAATGGTGTACGGATAATCGATTTTCGGGTCTTCGTGATGTCCCAACGCCGCCTGAACCACTTCCAACGGTTCGCCATAACGTTTCAACAAATCCGCGCCGATTTTCGGATGTCCGCCTTCCGTTTCGTGATCCACGGACTTACCGATATCGTGCAACAACCCGCATCGCCGTGCCAGTTTTTCGTTGAGCCCCAGTTCGACCGCCATCAAACCGGAAAGGAATGCCACTTCAATCGCATGACGAAGAACATTTTGACTGTAACTCGTTCGGAAATGCAACCGACCAAGAAGATTGATTGTCCGTTCATTTAACCCGAAAAGGTCCACTTCCTGAACCGCTTCCTGTCCGGCTTTTTGAATAAACGTTTGAATTTCACGGTTGGTCTCGCCGACAATTTCTTCGATTCGCGAAGGATGAATTCGTCCGTCGGCAATCAATCGGTTCAACGCCAAACGCGCCACTTCACGCCGAATTGGATCAAAACCGCTCACAATAACCACTCCCGGCGTATCATCAATAATCATGTCCACTCCGGTTGCTTTTTCAAAGGTCCGTATATTACGACCTTCACGACCAATAATCCGTCCTTTCATATCGTCGTTTGGAATGTCAACCGTACAGGTCGTGGATTCGGCCGTGTGCGGAGCGGCATAACGTTGCATCGCACCAAGCAAAATATTACGGCTAAGAACTTCACAACGTTCTTTCAACTGTTTTTCATAACGAAGAATCAAGGTACCGGTTTCTTCGTTGAGTTCTTTTTCAAGGTGCTGGAGCAATCTTTCGGTGGCTTCTTCACGGCTTAAACCGGAAAATTCATGGAGAGTTAAACGTTCTTTTTCGATTAATTTTGAAAGTTCTTCGCCGCGACGATTGGCGTCCGCAATCCGTTCGGTCAATTTGCGTTGAGTGTTTTCAACGAGTTTTTCCAATTTACGCTGCTCTTCCGCCTGTTTGTCGAGAACATCTTGACGTTTATCGAGAAAACGTTCCCGATCATGGAGTTCTTGCCGGATTTTTCGGAATTCGTTTTCATTTTCCTCTTTTAGTTGGATTGATTTTTCCTTAACCCGAAGTTCCGCATCGCGGAGGGTGCTTTCAGCGTCGAGTTCGGCGCGGCGTAAGATTTCTTTCGCTTTGATACCCGCGTCCGCCTGACGACGAGCATCCACAAAACGCACACAAAGAAAAGTCGCAATAATTGAGAAAACCGATGCGACTACGATCATGATCCAGTATATTGTTTCCATAATGATTGCCCTTGAACGATCAGAGTTGAATCCTAAACAAAGCGGACCAATCAGGCGAAAAAGCAATCAAAAGAACCGAAAACATTGCACAAACCGGAAATTCCACCGATGTACAAACTCTTACTGGCACTACGTTCCCAAATATCCAGACGGAATAACCGGCGCCGCGTCGAAAAAGAAATTTTGACAAACACGCAAAAATTTCATCGGTTTCACACCGGCAAAGGAACCATTGACGGAAAAAACCATGAGATCGAAAACAAAATAAAATGGGGCGGAATAACGTCTTGAAAATCAAAAAAGCAAGGGATATAACCTTAGTCCTCCGTTTTTTCAACACGGTTTTACTTACGGAGAGTTTTTGGAACTTCCTCAGAAAAAAAACCGACAGGAAATAAAAAATTTCGAGAAAAAACATGTGCGGGATGGGATTAATTAAATCGGATGCAGGTTAAATCAAATGTCCGGCTTGCTCAAAAACTAACGCAAAGTCAATAACATGTTCACAGAAATTTTGATTGTCGCCGAATCGGCAACGCTCTTATCCGAAAGATTCTGTCATCTTTTACGGTGATATGTTACTCATCTTCCTAAATTTCCTGCCAACTTCGGCAAAAAAGGATTAGACCTATTATAAAGAATTTTTTAAAACACTGCAACATGTTTCGTAAAAAAAAGATAAAAGAGGAGCCGGTTGGAATTGGGGCAATTCGAAAGGCCAAATGATCTTAAAAAATTAGTCATTATTCAGTAGATTCATTCAACGTTTGTTCCCCAAAATGGGAAACCATCAGAAAAATTGCTCTTTATGATGGAGCAGTAATTCGCTATATTTCGCCGTTGACGGAAACAGGACACGGAAACAGAACATGGAAACGATTTCGACAAAACTCTATTAAGGGAACTTCTAAAAACTCATTTTTTGATCGACCGAAATCGACTAAAATCGATTTTAGTCGATTTCGGTTGATTTTAGTTGGTGAAGAAATAAGTTTTTAGAAGTTCCCTATATTAGTTAACCTTAATTAACTTAATTGAAAGTGCTTTATGGCAGATGAAGGCGGAGATAAAACGCATGAACCAACCCCACGACGAAGAGAGCAAGCACGTGAACAAGGTCAGGTCGCCAGAAGTCAAGATTTGGCAGCGGCATTGGTTCTGCTGTTTGGAATCATCTTGCTGATGACTCTCGGTAAGCAGATCGCCGAACATTTTATCGAGTATTCACAGACCATGTTAAGTGATCCGTTGTTTCTTATTCCCGAAAACACGGATATTGACGGGCTTAATCAGTCGGTGATGAACGAGTTTTATAAAATGATTCTGTCGTTTATGCAACCGCTCGGTATTTTTGCGATGGCGTTACTTGGGGTTGCGGTTTTGGCAAATCTTGCTCAGATTGGTTTTCTTTGGTTGCCGGATAAACTCGGTTTCGATTTTACGCGACTTGATCCTATCAAAGGTTTTGGTCGGATTTTTTCGATGCAAAGTGTGATGCGGCTAATTATGGGAATTGTCAAAATTACCATTTGTGCGCTCGTGGCGTACTACGCTGTACGCGGAGAAATCGGGATAATTCTCAATCTGACGGAAAACGACGAAAATCAAATATCCGCTTATTTGGCAGAAACATTGCTGATGATTGCCCTGAAAGTTGCTGTTGCGCTGGTTATTATCGCCATTCTCGATTATATGTATCAAAAATGGAAGTTTGAGCAAGATCTCCGAATGTCGAATGAAGAAATGCGGGAAGAGATGAAAAATATGCTTGGCGATCCGCAAATTCTCGGAAAACGTCGGCAAATTCAACGCGAAATGGCAATGAAACAACGAGGCGGCGTTCAAGGAACATCGGACGCTGATGTCGTTATCACCAACCCAACACATTATGCGGTTGCGTTGAAATTCGATCCGGAAACGATGGATGTTCCGATTGTTGTTGCGAAGGGCGCCGATTTTTTAGCGCAACAAATTCGAAAAATCGCGTTGGAACATGGAATTCCGATTATCGAAAAGAAACTTCTTGCTCAGGCGTTATTTAAAACGGTCGAAATTGGTCAATCGGTTCGTGATACGGATCATCTGATTGCCTTAGCAGAAATTTTAGCCTACGCTTATCGAATTTCAGGACGAAATATCGAAGAAGAACTCCGCCGACTCCGATATCACGCCGCTTAAAAGAAAAAAACGGGAAAACTCTAAAAATTAATTTTATTTCGATTTCAGTCGACTGAAATCGAAATAATTTGTTTTTTGAAAAGAGTATATTTAAAGGTTCCCTATACTCCATAATCGCGTAATTTTTAGAGATGCCCATTTGGAAATTTCCTAAACCGCAGGATAATTAGGGAAGGGCGACACCTGTTGACAGGAATAAAAAAACTTGTGAAAATAGTAAGCCGTATTGTAACAAGGTTGTTTATTTTTACCGGAAACGTTTAACACAATATTTTAATTGTTTGCGGTTTACTTGCAAGTTCCAAACAGGAATGGCTGACCGATGATCGTGCTTCAAACTTCTATTCCCGATATGATGCCCAAACGCGGAAAAGTTCGGGATATTTATGATTTTGGTAATTCTCTGTTGCTGGTCAGTAGTGATCGTGTCAGCGCTTTCGATTGGATTCTTCCTACTGGAATTCCTGACAAAGGAAAAGTCCTGAACCAAATGGCTGCATTTTGGTTTCAGCAACTCGGTGTTCCGAATCATCTGATCACGACCGACGTCGAAAAAATACCATTTCCGCAAGG
>JAIRLW010000213.1 GCA_031259095.1 Planctomycetaceae bacterium
AATATCAACATCAGGAGCAATTTCAAAAATCTCTCGCGTAATCAACGGAAGATTTTCCCGCTCATTGTATGTCGCCAACGAAATTAAAAAACGAGGCATTGTTGACCAAAAAAGAAAAAGGTTAATGTTTCAATTATACCATGAGGGAACTTCTAAAAACTTCGACTGAAATCGACCAAAATCGATTTTAGTCGAATTGAATCGAATTTAGTCGATTTTAGTCGATTTCGGTCGATCAAAATAATGCGTTTTTAGAAGTTCCCAAAAATTGTTTGGTGAACCATTGCGGTTCGATTGGTTGATTGCTTTCCATCATTTCCTGAAGGATCAAAGCGTCGCTCGCGCGTTCCACCACTGTAAAACCTTCCTGATTTTTTTCAAAAAACCAGACCTGAGACGGATAAAGCGAATCGGCAATATCCGAATGATGGGTAGTCATTAACAGTTGCGGATTTTGAGCATGGTCAGAAATTTGGTGAATCTGTTCAAGCAATTTCCAACGATGAAATTGATCGAGTCCGTTTTCCGGTTCCTCCAAAATAATTACCGGAGCAGGATCGTTTTCTTCCAACAGAATCGCATAAGCAAAAAAACGGATTGTTCCTGATGAAAGAAGCGTTATCGGAACCGGTTGTTTTAATCCCAACATTTTGAACGCCAAACGCGGTTTATCCGTTTGAGTTGAATCAATCAGGATTGTTTCGACATTGGGAATAAGGGTTGCAATCCGTTGGAATAACGCTTCGCTTTCTGATCCGTAGCGGTTCAAGACATATCCGACCAACCCGGAAAGATTCAGACCGCGCAATGATTCATGTCGGCGCGGCAAGGAAAGATCAAGTCCTCGCGCCGGGTCAGGCGTGAAATCGCTCAAAACCCAGTTTTCAAACAGATTTCGCAACGAAGCCAGAACCGGAAATCGCGGATGGGATTCCAATGACGCAAGACCAAGATTGCGGAAATCGGTAAATTCTATTTTAGTCAATTCCGTGTTGCCGATATGTTCATCCGGCACAAGATAACGAATACTTCGCGTGCCGTTTTGCAGGAAAAAAATCGGCAATGATTCTTTACCGCGTTGATAGGCGAGTAATTCCGATTCGATAAACGGAGTCTTGTTTTTGGTACAAACAATACTCAACGCATACGTAACCGCTTCCAGCTCGTCGTTTTGCCGATAATGAAATCCAAACGAAAGAGAACCTTTTCCGCCTTGTGAATAGATTGCGTCGAATCCTCCGCGTTTCAGACAGGCAAAATCAACTCCATGACGATAACAGTCGGAAACAAACGAAAAAGCGTCGATTGCCGAACTTTTTCCGGTTCCGGCGTTTCCGATGAACAGCGTTACCGAATCCAGCGGATACGGTAACACCTGCGTGTCGTCGTCAATATAGACGAATTTCGGAAAACAGGTTCCAAGACCAACCTGTTTCAACGATTTGAAATTACGAATCCAAAATCCTTCGAGGACTCCCATTAGTATCGATTCCTATCGGGACAAAATCCCGGTTCGCTGAACCTACATACTGCTTGCGCTTAAAAATATAAGGTAGGAGCCTTTGCTAAAAGGTCGCGTCGGCGATAGCCGACTATGCCCCTGTGTACGGACGGCAATTAGTGTTGCCTGCCGTTTGGCTTTTCGATTTCCTGCCGAACACAAGGGCAAGTCGGCTATTGCCGACGCGATGTTTCAGGCGAAACATCGCCTACTACGTGATTTTCTGGCACAAACAGTCCCAGTTCGTTTAACCTCCCTTAAATGTTATTTTGTTTCCTGAGTGGGAAACGGACGTCGGCGTTTTTTTTCTTCGCTCTGATCTTGCGGAACGCCCTGACCGGGCGTCCAAGAATTAAGACCGGGCGAATACTGATCCGTAAAATCACCACGTAATTGTCGAGGAAGCGGCGGTAAATATTGGGGACGATTGGCAAGAAGTTTTTTTTCCAATTCCCGTTGTTCATCGGTCAAATGAATACGAAGTTTATCTCCGAGCGATTTGCCGGTTGCCATAATTCGCGCTTCGAGCGCATTTCTTTCGGCTTCCAGCCTCGCCCTATCTTCGGGAGACATATTAACTCCGCCAAGTGAAACAGCTTTTTCGATTAGTTTAAGTCCTTCTTCCATTTGAGCAATCCGTTCACTTTCCATCTCTTTAAAAGTGGTTTCCGCTTTCTTTTTTTGCTCCTCTGTCAGATTGAGACTTGACATCGCGTCAAGGTTAATCATCGGCGAATTAAGACCGCCCATACTCTGGAAAACAAGTTTTTGGACATTCTTTTTTTGTTCGGGAGTGGTCAACGTTTCAACCTGATCCGTAATACGTTGGAGGTCTTTTTCGATCTCTTCCTGAATCGATTGATGATCGGCGTCGGACATGGTTTTGAAACGTTGAACATATTTCGGGGCATTCATCAAAATTTGGGCTTGAACCTTATCTCTTGTGGTTTTCAACACGGCGGCTTGTTCATTGTTAAAGCCCATTTCATTACAGATTTCCTGTTTTCTTGCAATTTCAAGAAGGGCAATAGTATTGCCAAACCCTTTATTGCTAATCGCGTTGATCACGGAACGCCCGACAATGGTGGTGGTTCCTGCCGGCGGTTTTCCCAGAAACAACGCTTCGGAACGTTGTTGTGCTTCGCGTTCCCGCCGTTCCCGATATTCTTTCCGCTGCTGCTCAGAATCCGGCGTTTGGGCAACAACACGATCAAGCCAAACCAACAAACCAGTCCACAAAATAACCCAGCAAAACACAACCCGTAACATAAACTCCTCCGAATTTAATAATCTACTGAAATGTTGTCGATGAATTATACCCGAAACCGCCAATCGGTAACAGAGCAATTCCGATTTTTTAAAAGAGGCAGCCAACCGAAGAATTGTTACACACAATTTTTTTGAATGTTCAATGGCTGGTTGTTAATTTAGAGAACCTTTCAGGAAAAAGGATTGCCTACCGTGTTCTAATACTGATTTTTAACTGCGAAAGACACGAAGGGACACGAACATGATGTTTCTATTTTTGTAATTATTCAGCGGAATTTTCACGAAGGATTCGAACTCCATTTTTAAAAACCTTATTTTCAATCTAATTTTTCTTACAAAACAACCTCAGCGGCAATGAATCTCCCAAAATACAAACCTTATTCCTCATTGTTCGCCTTTTTAATGAGGTAATGAGGTTCGCTGTGAAAACAAATGAAACAAATGATGCTGCTGCTGAGGTTGTTTTGTTCTGAAAAATTAGATTGAAAATGAGGTTTGTTGCAACAAGGACAATACTGTTTTGGGAATATTCCACTGAAATATACTCCTCACACTTGAAATTTCGGTTTTCGTTTTAAAAATATATTTACTAAAGTCGCCCCAACGGGGCAACCGGCATTAGCGTAGGGCAACGCCCTACGTAACAAATATAAAATACC
>JAIRLW010000221.1 GCA_031259095.1 Planctomycetaceae bacterium
TATTCTGGTGATATCGTTCCGCCGTCTAAGTGGACATGGAAAAGAATTTTTGGTCTTGTTGTTATAGATATTATCATTATAACGATACTGATTATTCTTGTATATAAACAGCGAAAAGGAAAAAAATAAAGAGGATGCAAGACAAATGAAACATTTGATTTCAAAATGGTTGCTTGGGACCGTGGTATTACTTGGTATTGCACAAGGTATTCTTATCTATTACGTGTTGCGTCTCTGTACTATGCAACCAGTTCTCCAAATTGATAAGACAGAGATTGATTTTGGAGTGATTCCTTCCGGTGTAAAAGTTACACAGGGTTTTCGTTTGACGAACACAGGAAATTCTGTATTGATTATTAACAAACTCTATACAGGATGCGGTTGTACTGAAGTCAAACTATCGCGTAATAAGATTGAACCAGGTAAATCTGAAACGTTATTTGTAACAATGGAACTCGAAGGATACGGACAAAAAACAAATATTTATATTTTTTCTAATGATCCTCAAAAAGCAATTCTACCGTTATCTGTCAAAGCAGAACCGACATTACAATCAGTGATAGAACCTGATATTATTGATTTTGGTCAGATAGAAAGCAATGAATTACCCGTCAGTAAATCAATTAAATTTTTATTAAATTCACAAAGATTCATCGGTACTGACTTGACCCATCTTTCTTTTACAACAGATGAATCATATTTAGTTATTGATGATTCCAAACTGCCTGAAAGTAATACCAAACAGATAATAATATCGCTTCAAAAGAATACACCTTTAGGTGATATTTTTACGGACTTACATGTTGACGATGGAGATAAAACTACAACCGTAAAGATATTGGGTAATGTCCGCGGTCCGTATTATGCGTTACCCCAGACATTGCTGATTGGACCGGTATCGGACTCTGATAATACTATATCAAAATCTATTGTATTAAAAATGCGCGGCGGTGATACAGAAATAAATTTTCTTGAAATTATCACTCTCGATTTGAGTGATTCTCTTAAAGATTTGTTAATTGTTTCGCAAGAAAAGCCGGCGGCCATTTCTGTTGTGATGCATCCGTCTTTATACACTGGAGTTTGGTCTTCTCATAAAATCTACGGAACAATCCGAGTAAAATGTAACAGCCATAATACTCTTCCTCATGAAGTTAATATACCCGTATTAGTTACATTAAAAGTTCCTAAAATAAAAGACCGGTAAATTATCATCTATTATTTCTGCAATGATACAAAAAATGGCTTGGCGGATAAGATATTTTTTTATAACATTGTTACTCTGTATTCAAGCAACATTGCTCAGTATTCTTTCATGGCAAACGTCCATGAATCATACAGAATTAGGGCATGTTGGATCCGCCGTCTATTTTTATCATACTTTTCGTTTTGATGTTTTTCATGTCAATCCTCCACTGACACGTTATATTGTCAGCGGATGCCTAAACATTGTGGAAACAGAACAGGGGAAAAAATATAAGTCTCCAGACACTGGGAAACGTTATGAATGGCAGATTGGTAATTCCTTTATCAATGCTAATACTCCTCAATTGATTCATTTATATCTTTTTTTTGCGCGGTGTTCTTTTATTCCTATCATACTGTTAGGCAGCTATTTTGGTTATCAATTGGCCGTTGAATTGTATGGTCAAGTTTCGGGGATTATTTTTCTCCTTCTTTGGATATTTTCGCCATTGGTTTTATCTTGGGGGGCAACGCTCTGTCCTGATGTTTGTGCTGCGTCACTTGGAATTATTGGTATTTATACATTTTGGCATTGGCTCCAAACACCAACATGGCGCAAAACAATTATAGCGGGAATCTGTCTTGGACTTTTACCGCTCACGAAACTCACATGGATTATTGCATTACCGTTATGGATCATTATTTGGGCTATATGGACATTACCATACTATTTTTTTAAGGTAAAACCGAATATTCCAAGGATTATTCCAAGTTGGAAACAATTAATAATGATTATTTTCATCAGCATTTATCTAATTAACATGGGATATCTTTTTGATGGTTCATTCCAATTACTTAAAGATTACAAATTTATTAGCCAAACATTAACCGGTCTCAATATTAGTGATAAAATACAAACAGTTAAAACAGGTAATCGATTTACGAATTCATGGTTGGGCTATATTTGTATTCCATTACCAAGTGAATTCGTGCAGGGAATAGATACACAAAAATTTGACTTTGAACGAGGAATCGAATCCTATTGGCGAGGTGAATACTCTAAACACGGTTGGTATCATTATTATGCTTATATAATTCTGATTAAAGAACCACTTGGTACGTTACTTTTAGGAATATCGGCAATCCTTGTAACTTGTTTTTTACCAAAATATAATAATTGGCAAAACGAAATAGTTATCTTTTTACCATGTGTTGTACTTTTTATTTTTGTAAGTAGTCAAACCGGTTTTTCGCTTCACCCTCGCTATATTATTCCAGCATTGCCATTCGCATATATTGGGATCAGTAAACTCGGACAATCGTTTGCCAAAAGGCAAAAAACTCTTTCTGCGATCATGATAGGTTTGTTGATTTGGATGTTATGGAGCAGTCTCTATTGCTTTCCTCATTCAATGTCGTATTTTAATGAATTAATTGGTGGTTTTCAAAATGCTCCGAAACATTTGCTTGGTAGTAATATAGATTGGGGACAAAATTCGTACTTTCTCCAAAAATGGTATAATAAACACCAGGAAGCAAGACCTATTAAAATCGCCTATTCAAGTATAGAATCATTAGATCGACTTGGCATTAAGAACAATCAACAACCACTAGAAAACCCTGAATCCGGTTGGTTTATGATTGGAGTGAATGAACTTTATAGTTCATCGAAACGATACGAATACTTCAAACAATTTGAACCAGTTGACAGAATAGGCTATTCAATCTATATTTATCATCTAACGTATGAGGAAATCAATCGCCTATGCCCCAAAAAATAACCGCAGATCAAGACAAATTTGAAAATACTCCCATTTAAATTCAATTTCGTATTTGTTTGATTTATTTTTGGAAACCTTTAATTATGGGAACTTCTAAAAACTTAATTTTTTTACTCCAAAAATATTTGCAAGTCCTTATTTTTTAAGGATATGATTTTTAGGAAACATAGTTTTTAGAAGTTCCCTTATTTCTTTTTAATCGCAAAATTTTATAACAAATCGTTTGTCCCTTAAATCTTTGTCCCTAATGTCCTTTTTATTTTATAGGGACATTAGGAACGATAGAGATTAAGAGGACAAATAATCAAAATCAATTGTGTTTTATATAATAATGAAGAGGTATTTTTAAAGATTCCCTTTCCTAAACTTTTATCAACTTTCAATTATTATGGCTAAAAAAACGGAATTTTCACTGGAGATGGTCAAAAAGTATATTTTTTGGGCATGTATTCCCATCGGATTACTTTTTCCGGCTTTTACCACCTACTCGGCGGTAACCAGTATCACCAAAGCGTTTAAAGACCGCAAAACTGCTTTGGAAAATACCAAAAAAACAACGGAAGGAATCGGTTCCGACCGAAGTCATCCGAATGAACTCACCATTACCGATATCCAAAACTGTAGTAAGGAGTTGCGGGTTCGGGTGAAGCAGGCTTGGGCGACACTCGAAAAAGATCAACGCGAACGGAATCTTTGGCCTTCGATATTGGAAGAAGAGTTTAAAGAAGAAGTTGCGAAATTAAAATTCTTTGACGAAATGACCATTAATGCCCGCGAGACTTATCTCAATTTTGTGGAAAAGTATCTTCCTAATCTTGAAATTTTTGTTGATCGGCGGCGTATTCAACAAAAGAATGATAAGGGAGAATGGGAAGAAATGGAACTAGACCTCACAACAGCAGCGACCGGTGGTAATGCTTCACTAGAGGGCAGGGGCGGAGATCGTAGTAGAGACGGAATCGGAACGCCTGATATTATGGGAATAACCGAATCCGCTCTTCCGCTTGGTTCCAACGGAGAAGAAATTTATCGTTACGTTGGAACGGTCGATTGGCCCAACCCTGAAACACGAACAGTGACATCTTCGTGGGTAAAACTTCCAATGTCGAATGAAGTCTGGTTTGCTCAGGAAGAACTTTGGGTTTATCACGCTCTTCTTTCCGTGATCAAAGAATCCAACGCCGAAGCAACAGGACCGCATAACGCCGTCGTTAAACGTATTGAAAATCTATTGATTGGTCAAGCGGCGGCGGCGGAGTTGGCATCGCGATCTTCGAGCCGAATGAGTGGTTCGAGCAGTGCGTCGTCCGGCATGAATCCGTCTGAAAGGTATTCATCTTCGGAGGATCCTTCCGGTGATGGTGTTGGCGGAATTACGGTTGCGCGAACAGAAGAAGATGTTATTGCCATCAAAAGGAATAACCGTTATGTCGATGATAAAGCAAAACCGCTTAGAGCCGATGAAAAAGCTCCGTTTGATCAATTTAACCGAATGCCGATTTGTCTCCGGTTGATTGTTGACCAACGGCGAATACCGGAAATTCTCGTCAACTGTGCCAATTGTTCTATGCCGATTGATGTGTTGTGGGTACGAATTAATCCGGCGGCAACAAAACCGTTTGATCTAGGAGCCTACGACCCCTCTATTACCGCTTCCGGCAACGCAGGCGGCGGAGGAGGTAGTGGTATGAGCGATATGGGCGACGGCGGAGGTTACAGATCATCAGGAGGAGGACGAACAACTGCAACCGCTGACGATACACAAGTGCAAATCGATAGTATCGGAGGTCTCTATGGAACAGACGCCATTCCAATTGAAATTTACGGTTGTATCAATATTTTCAATCCGGTCGAACACGGCGGATTACAACAACAAGAGGAACCGACAACGGAAACTACTAATCCCTGATAACGCAAAATAACCGTTTTTGACCACAACGTTTTATGAAAAATCATTTGTCCCTAATTGTCCCTTTAGTCCCTAACGTTTCTCTAAAAAAGGACTTTAGGGACGATTGGGACTAAGGGGACAAATGATCAATTAACTAATAATCTCATATTTGTTTTTAACAAATAGTATTTTTAGAGATTCCCAACAAAATTTTCACGAAATTTTTTTATGATAACAGAATTTCCCAAATTATCGGCAGCATTCGAACTTGCTCATCCGCATGATTTACTTGCACGGTATTTTCTTGTTGACAGGGAATTGATGGCAAGTATGCTGGAACATTACGACAATACAGGTCTAGTTCGTTGGCTTGATCTTAAAGCGTTACAGTGTGAATCTCCGGTTACAATAGACTATAATTTACAAGAAGTTATCGGTGATTTGCGTTTTTCCGTGAAGTTCTTAAACGGTAACTTCTCCAAAGTGTTTCTGTTTTTCGAACATCAATCCACAAAAGTTAAATTCTATTCGCTTCATTGCTTACGTAAAATATTAGAATTTTACGAAGAATGGCAGACTGATCCCCAAAACGCCGTCACTGAAGGCGTAAAATTTCCATATCCGCTTGTCGTTATACTTTATCACGGCAATATTTCATGGAACGAATTGTTACAAATAAAAGATTTGATTGCAGTACCGCAAGGTGTGGACGGCAAGGTGTTATGGTTTCAGGTCATTATGATTGATTTGTCCAAGATTCAGCGCGAAACGTTACAAGGACATCCGGCATTGATCGCTCTTTTGGATATGTTACAATCGTATTCGGAAGGAAAGTTGCCGGAAAATTTGGGACGAATTGTCGGATACTTCGATGAAATCAAAACTGATCCGCGAACAAAAAATTGGTTAAACTCAATGGTCATTTACACTCTAGCAACCACTAAAATCAATAAAGACGTTGTTGTTAATGAATTTTCAAAAATTTTAGATAAAAAGGAGACCGAAAATATGATCATGTCAACGATGGAAGAATTGTACACCAACGGTAAACTCGAAGGTAAACTTGAAGGAAAACTCGAAGGTAAACTCGAAGGTAAACTTGAAGGTAAACTCGAAGGTAAACTCGAAGGTAAAACGGAAAAAGCGATTCAAAATATTCTTAGATTGCTTAATAATCGTTTTCACAAAGTGCCGGAATCTGTTTCACATACCGTTAACTCTTATACGGATTTAACGGTGTTGGATTCACTTTTTGACCGTGCGTGTAAATGCGAGACTTTGGTAGAATTTGAACGCGACCTTGTGAATCACTGAGATGATTTCGGCGTGATTGAATGTTACAATGATCGGCAATGCCAAGTCCGGCTTTGGTCGATGAACCTTTTTTTTTTTTACAAAAACGACAATGAAACCTAATAAAAAAAACAAATTTGATATTGGATTATTCTTTACGGAAAATATTGAGAAGATAATCCTGATTTTGGTAATTCCGGTAGCGATTTATATTGCTTATCTTGGAACGCAATATGAACCGCTTTCATGGCAGCCGGATGCATTGGTTAAAGCAGCGGAAAATGCTAATAACACGATCAAGACCAGTGAACGGAAAGCGGTTGACGAAGGAGTTTCCATTATCACTTATGATGTGAAAGCGACTTGGATCAAAGCCAAGATACGGTCGGAGTATTATCGAACGGAAACACAGTGGTTGCCGTCGCTTTTTCCTGAGAAGAACAAGCGTAGTGCGGTGAATGTGTTTACGGTCAAAGATTTGAAGGCTCAAGCGGGACTTGGCGCTGTATCAATTAATCCGGCGTCTCCGCTGTTGGCAGATCGGGCGGCTGAGGGCGGAAACGCAACAACCGGCAATACGTCCCTTAGTTCTCGTATTGGTGAACGTTGGGCGATTGTAACAGGTTTGATTCCGATTAGAGAACAGCTTAACCTTTATGTTGATAAATTTTCATCTAGTGTTTTACCGGATGTGTTGCGTGACATGCCGACATATATTCTGTACGATGTTGAACGTGCAGAAATTGTACCGGGGAAAAATTCGGACGAGTTGGAATGGCAACGTTTGGATTTTCTCACAGAATTTTTACAAAAACGTTCTTTATGGAGTGGTAATGCAGTTGATCCGGTTGATCCGACATTTTTTGCGCCGCAGGTTCCCGGTAAATTTCCGATGGCTTATCCGCTTCCTCCTGTTACGAAAAAATTTAGTGAAGAAGTTGCGCATCCGCCGTTTATTCCGATGCTTACTGATTCTCAGATGGAAGAATTGAAACAGACCGAAAAAATCAGAGAACAGTTACGCAAAGAGATGTTTGATATTAAACCGGAAGACATTCTGGATAATCCGTTTGGCGGTTCCGAAAACCGAATAGGAACAACGGGTTCCGGTTCCGGCGGTCTTGACGGGAATACGGTACCGGGACGGAATCGCCGAACACGGCGAGGCGCCCAAGAACCGGAAGAGGAAGAAATCAAACCGGTTCTGGTCAATAATTATCTTTTCCGTTTTTTGGATTTCAAAGTTGTTCCCGGAAAAACTTATCGTTACCGAATTCGGCTTTATCTTGCGAATCCTAATTACAGGTTAGCCCCCAATTATCTGGAAGATGAAACGTTATCGAAGGAGCCGTATCTTATTACAGAATTTAGTGCGCCGTCCAATATGGTAACAATTCCATTGGAGTCTCGTGTGTTAACGACCAATGTTTTTGCGGTTGATCCGAAACAACCTTGGACAGAACCGGCGGCAAGTATTATGGCGGTTCATTTTGATTTGGCGGACGGTTCTGAATGGTATGTCGAAAAGGAGCGGGTTTATCGCGGTTCGACAATTAATTATAAACGTCAGGATGTAACAAATCCTTTGTTGGAAAAACAAACAACCATGTCCGATATGGAAAGCGGAGGTTCACCTCCGTCTTCGCGATCAACATCTTCATCGAGAACAAGAACGACTCCGGCAAGACCAGGAACAGCAAGAACAACCGAACTGAAAACAGCCGGAAAACAACTTGATATTGTTTCGGAAGTTTGTGTTCTTGACATGAAAGGCGGCGAAGGGTTGTACAAAATTCCGACGGCGGCGCAAAAAGCTCCTGATTTGAAATCGCCGGGTCGCGTGATGGTTTTGGAGCCGAGCGGTAATATGATCATTCGGACTGTCAACACCGATTTGATTGAAGCGGAAAATATTAAGAACCCGACGGCAGTTAATAACTTAGGTTCGGGCGGCATGGGTGGTTATAGGGGAAGCGATATGCTAAACTAATGGAGTCATTGTCTATTTTCGTAATTATTCAGCGGAATTTTCGCAACGACTCCGTTTTTTTAATCAAATTTGGTTTTGTTGTTTTTTATTCCTGTTACCTATTTCCACAAATAAAATTTATGACGCCTTCCGTGTTATTCAGTAATCTCGACTTCACAACTATCGCCAACAATCCTGATTTCAAAGAGGACAGTGTTCGGGAAGAAATCATTCTGCCGATTCTCAAAAAACTTGGTTATGCGCCGGAAAATATCGTTCGTAGTAAAACATTGCACCATCCCTTTTTGAAAATCGGAAGCCGGAAACGCAAAATCAATCTTATTCCTGATTATTTACTCAAAATTGGAAACAATTACGCTTGGGTGTTGGACGCCAAAGCCCCTAATCAACAAATTGACTGCGGCGGCAATGTCGAACAAGTTTACAGTTATGCCGTTCATCCTGAAATCCGTTGCAATTATTTTGCTCTTTGTAACGGTCTCGAATTTGCGGTTTTCCGTACAAATGATAACGATACGCCGATACTTTTTTTCCGCATGGAGGAATTTGAACAATATTGGCAAAAGTTAGTCCAGTATCTTTCACCGTCAAGTTTTCAGAGCGGTCAAATAATCCGTTATGAAATTCCTCATTTCATTTCCGTTGAACCGTTTGACTATGGTAACCGACCATTACTTGGAGAAATTTCTGTAAAAAAACAAAAAGCTAAACGTCATTTCGGTGTACATGGTTATTTTACTAAACAAACATGGAATGTTGTCGAAGCTTATATCAAAAATTTCAGCAAACCGGGCGATGTTGTTCTTGATCCCTTCGGCGGCAGTGGAGTTACCATAATTGAGGCATTGATGAATGGACGAAAAGGTATCAATGTTGACATTAACCCATTGGCTGTTTTTATTGTTCAATCTCTCCTTGTGCCGATAAATCAAGCGGAATTACGGGAAACATTCGAAAAAGTAAAAAAGGAATATCTTCTGTATGAGCCAAAAACGAAAAAGGAAATTAAAGAAACACTGGAAAGATTCAAGGGACCACGAATATTGGCGCTGCCGAAAGGTTCCGACGTCAAGACGGTAGATAAACTTTTTAGCGACAAACAAATAGCACAGTTAGCTCTATTAAAATCAATCATCAAAAAACGATCCAAAGGAAATATTCAAGATACATTAATGTTAATGTTTTCAGGGTTGTTAACAAAAGCTAATTTAACATACCATAATAACCCTAATCGTCCTACGGCAGGAGGGGGTAATGCATCTGTATTTGCTTATTATCGATATAGAATTGCACCTGACCCAGTAGAAATTGACATTATAAAATATTTTGAACTTCGTTATCAAAAAGTTGCACAAGCCAAGAAGGAGATGGAATATTACATTACGGAACAGGTTGCTTCCAATGCGCAGATCATCAAAGGAAGTGCGACCAATCTATCTTTTTTACCAAATGAAAGCGTTGATTACATTTATACTGATCCGCCGTATGGAAAGAAAATACCGTATCTTGATCTTTCCGCAATGTGGTTGGCATGGCTTGATTTGAAAGTCAAGGACGAAGATTATGAATTGGAAGCTATTGAAGGTGGGAAATTGGAAAAAAGTAAAAAAGAGTACAATCATCTGATCGAACAAAGTATCAGGGAAATATATCGTGTTTTGAAGTTTGACCGTTGGCTTTCATTTGTTTTTGCACATAAAGACCCTGAATTTTGGCATTTAATTATTAATACGGCGGAGAGTTGCGGTTTCGAATATGTCGGCGCTGTTCCGCAAAAGAACGGTCAAACAAGTTTCAAAAAAAGGCAACATCCGTTTACAGTTTTGTCAGGTCAACTAATCATCAATTTTCGCAAAGTGCGCAGTCCCAGAGCGATTATGCGAGCTAATCTTGGTATGGATATCAGCGAGATTGTGATTCAAACGATTGAAGGAATCATTGCGAAACAAAATGGAGCGACATTGGAACAAATCAATGATGAACTGATTATTAAAGGTCTTGAACTCGGTTTTCTTGATCTATTGAAACGAGAATATTCCGATTTGACTTCTATCTTGATGGATAGATTTCATTATGATGAGAATACTGAAATTTTTAGTATTCCCAAAGGAAAGAAGTTTCAGACACAAATTGACGTTGATTTGCGTATTAAATATTATTTGATCAGTTATCTCCGCAGGATGGATCGGGAAAACAAGCCTGCCCCTTTTGACGAAATCGTCCAGTCAATTTTACCACTTTTGAAAAATGGTGTAACACCGGAACGTCAGACGATATTAAGTGTACTTGAAGATATTGCGGAGCATATCGGCGGCGATTGCTGGAAACTGAAACAAACCGGACAAAAAGAATTTTTATGGGATAACCAGAAAAATTAAACAGTTTCGACGATAAAATTGTTTAATTTTTATTTTATTAGGCATCTCTAATAATTCAATTTTTATGTTCAACAAATGAGTTAACAACGTGGTTCCCCCACGCTTTTGTGTTATAAGATCGACCAGCGCAGGGCAAACCACACCGTTAATTCTCGGCGGAGTTTGAATTTTTAGAGGTTCTCTATTACAATATTAAACAATAATGAAACGAGGCGGGATTTTTATCCTGATAACCATTGATTGAGTTGCTTGAAATTTTGATTATTTCTATTGTTCAGGGGATTGGCGAATTTTTGCCGATTAGTTCTTCGGGGCATCTG
>JAIRLW010000253.1 GCA_031259095.1 Planctomycetaceae bacterium
GCAACAACTTTTGCAAATTTACAAAATGTTACCGACATTTTATTTATCTCTGTACAAACAGTTATGAGAAATTTTACCCTATATTTTTCATAACTTGAAAATATTGTTTTTACTTTTTGACGGAGAAATAACTGATTCACTAGGATCAAACGGAGTAATCAATTTTGTCGGATTGGTTGGAATTTTTTTGTTCTGATTTTTTTGTTCCCGATTGTTTTCCTTCGTTGGGGTTATTATTTGAATTTTCTTCTGTAAGGTGATTTATGATGTATCTTAATTGATCTGATAAGTAGATAATCGTATCATTAACAGGTTGGGGAACAACTTTTCCAACTAATTTTCCGGCTTTTCCAACTAATTTTCCGGCGTTTTTTCTAACTCTTTTTATATCCATAAAATCGCAATTATTATCAGGAGGATTCCCAGTATTAGAAGAATTATCACTTTTTTTTTACCATTGCCATTATTTGATGGTTCTGGATCCGGGAGAGTTTCTAGTTTTGTGTCTTTCAACTTTTCATTTCGACCGCCAGTCCAGAGATAACGGTCAACCTCTTCTTGTAACAAATTATACGAGTCTTGACTTGGAGCAGGTCCCGTAACAACAACTTTAAAACCGGAAGATGCGGAAAATGTGTGTGTTTGTAGTAAATCTAATAATTTACGCCGATTTATTGAGTTATTATTCTGTTCCCAACGATCAGACAACCGTTTATCCGAACTCTCTACATGAGGAATATTCTCAATCATATTACGAATAATTTGAAAATCTACATCCCATTCTCGTTCATCTTGTTCTGTCGATTTCCGATTCCAATGAAACGCTTGCAAAAACGGTTCGGTTGTTTCTGCCCATTGATTCCATCCTTCCAGATAAAACAATAATATGTCCCGCGATTTTTCTTCAGTAAGTCCATTAAAAGTTAAATAGACGCGAATGTTACGGTTTGCGTTGTCCGTTTGTTTTGTCGGAATACAACCAATACTAACGCCAAAAGTGTTATCAGTACGTTTATGTAACGCAATACTGGGTTCCTGATCATCAAGTACCTTTGCAAATTCAATGGCGGTTTGGTTTTCACAACCGTCAGCCGCATATCCGTAGTCAATTGAAAAACCGCGTGTACACGCGACAATACCAATTTTTGTTTTCATAATTTTTGTTTCCTTCCTGTTCGTTAATTGTAACTAATTAATGTTTAGAGCATATTGATGATCATTGATGGTTTACCATACAAAGCCGCCTTTTTCAGGATTAAAGGCAACATATTTATCTTTTTGTAATTTATTTGTTATGTAAAACAGCACTGTTTCAATGGCTTTCAAATCTTCCTTAGGTGTGTTTACGTCGGAACGTCCAATAAAAACATCGTATAACCACCTACTCAAAGTATCTTTTTCAGTAACTGTTTGATGTGTTTTGATTTTTTCTTTTTCTAATATTTGTTTGATTGTAATGCGTAATGGAAGTCCGCCATTTTTCGGCGTATATGATTTAGTTCCTCGTCGAAATCGGGCTTGCGGTTTTCCCTGATTTAACTCAAAATCTTGAAAAAAGAGATTCCCAACCGTCTCAACATGACAGGCAAAAGCAGAAATACCATTTGTCTGACCATATAATTTCCATAATAATCGAGCATAACCGAGATTTAATTTGTCATATAACTCTTTAGTACGATCCTTTGACTCTTTAGTACGATCCTTTAACTCTTTAGTACAATCCTTTTGTAAAAACGGCAGACATCGCCTACAACAAAATTCAAACCAACTCATGCTTTTTTGATAAAGTTTACTGATTTTTTGTACATAAGATTCTGAACGTACCAATACCATGACAATAGTATGATCTTCATGTTTATCTTGAAAAGCACGTTGGTAGGAATTATAAATAGTTTCGGGATCATTAATAATGTTATGAAATTCCCCTGTTTCTTTTTCGTCTGAAATATTTTCCATCAGCGCAGTCGAATCAACAACCCAAAAAGAACAGTTTGAATCTGTTAATATTTTATCTGCTTCCGTTCCGCGATCACTTCCTTGATACCATGCACCGGGTAAATCTGTAATCCGTACCGGAAAAGTAAGTAAATCTTGTTTCCCATCTCTTTTTACAGGAATACGTAATTCAAAATCAAATTGTCGGGAACCAGCCGTTCCCATAATTGCAACGTTTTCAGTAAGAATTGATTTTTGTCCCTTACCTAAACCTTCCAGTTCTGAACGGCGTTCAATGATGTTACGTTTTGTAGTCCCTATCGGCTTGAATTCACAACCGATTTGATTCAATTCGTATTCAAGTTCATTATACATCGCCGCAAGAACACTCGTTTTTCCAACCCCTGTTGGTCCGACCAAAGTAATCTGAAACATTTTTGTTATTGTTAGTTTATAAATTTATAAATTGAAAGTAAAGTAATCACTTGGTTTTTTGTTCTCCATAATTTTTTCTAAAACATGTTGTAAACCTTCTCCAATATTTACTAATTCATCATGTTTGCTTTCAAGTTCATTGTAATCTCTGATACGTTTTGCTAAATTTGTTTCAATACCCCAAATTTCCCAAAAATTATTCCAAAATGTGTCGGCATCTTTTACATGTTCTATAGCAATGCCTATGTTTTCTACCATTTCATTTACTTCAACAATTTTTGCTAAAAGTGACTGTTGAAGAACATAAGCAATAACAGAACGTAACGGTTTTGCACAGCCGGAAGGTGAATATGTTCTACCCTGTACCTTCCTAAATGTTGCACGCGGAAATTGTTCATTTTTTTCTCGTTTGAACATTTGAAACACAACACTACCCACTGTTTCAACATAACACGCTTCAACAGTTTCGAGAGAGGGAGTTTGTCGTTTTAATTGATGAAGGAGCGGTGCATAAGATTTACTCAATTTTTGATACATCTCATATTGTCGATTTTCGCGAACATAAGACTCTGCCCGCACTAAGCACATTACAATACAATGATCAGTATGTGTCTCTTCAAAAGCACGTTGATAAGCATTATAAATTGTTTCAGGATCGTTAATAATTGTATGATACCTTCCAATACCTGTTTCTTCTTCCGGTTGTTCCATTAACGCAGTTGCATCCACAATCCAAATAGAAACATTCGATTCTGCCAATTCCGTATCAGCACGTGCGTCTCCTTTATACCATCCGCCGGGCATATCAATAAACCGAACTTCAAGTTTTTCTGTTCTTGAATTTTTTAATTTAACGCTAAGTATAAAGTCATACTCACGTTTATCCTGGGTTCCTTCAATAGAGACTATTTGGCTCACATCCAAATTAGTGCTGGAACCAAGTAATTGAAGTTCATTGCGGCGAGCCGTAATAGCGGGTTGTGTCCGGGCATCGGGAACAAAGGTAGCACCAAACTCAGAGAGTTCTCGTTCCAATTCCTTGTACATCGCCGCGAGAAGACTCGTTTTACCAACTCCCGAAGGACCAACCATTGTAATTTTTAAAATAGGATTTGACATTGTATTTATTGTAGTTTGAGTAAAAATTTAGTTACGAAACAATGCTAAACTATGATTTTAATTGTTCGACAGCGTCTCCCAATTCTTTAATAGACCTATTCCAGGTATCACGTAATTTTGTATTTTCATCAAGTGCGGCATACTCCTCCGGCCATATATCTGCACGATATTGTTCATAAAAAGTACGCCAGACAGATTTCGCCTCATCATAACCGCCGGTACGTAATATACCGTCACAAAAATCTTCAACAAACGCAGATATTGCACGATTAGGCTCTTTAGCAAGACCTTGAAGCGCAGCACAACAATCCGAAACCGCTTTTTCCCATGCCAACATTGCTTTTTCGTAAGCCATTTCAAATGTATCTTGCGGTAAAACAGCAAAATCATTATTTCTACCCAACGGATCAATATTTTTACGAATACGATAAAGCAGGTGTCCTCGAAATGAAAACATTATATCTGCAAAATATTGTATTATCCGTGCGATTCTTTCACCGCCATCAATCTCACGAATCTGATCGGCAAGTTTAAGTAACCATTGTTTTGTATCATTTTTTAACTCAACATCAAAAATGTTTTCCAAACCGCCTTGATCCGTACTCAGGAAAACACCGCATACTTCGTAACGTACATTCTGAATTATTTTGTCCAATCCTTTATCTAATTGATCAAACGCAGTTGCAAGATCAAGACGTAATTCATGATATTTGTCGCTAAAATATTGGGTAATTCCCGCTCCGAGCATATCAGACCGATTGAGTTTAGACGATAAATCGTAATGCAGCAATTCATTTTCAATTTCTTCTAATTTCTGCACAAATTCAACATCTTCAGCGTTACATTTTTCTTGATACTTTGTATCAATACTTACTAGTTCTGCTCCCATTTTTTTCCAACGGTCATTGAACATTCTATCAAACTTACCCGGAGTACCAACTCCGGCAACAGTTTTCGGTAACGCTATTTTCGCCTTTTCAATAAATTCGTTAAGATAACTAATAAGCGGTTTAATATTTTCAAAACGTTTATTGAAAAGCGTGTCGTCAAGATTTTTTTGAGTCTCTGCGACGTCGTTTAGAATTTTATCAAATTCGATTAAAACTTCCTCTTTATTTCGGGCGTCTATTGCTACGTATCGGCGGACTTCGATATGAGTTTGTTCTAGTTGTTTTACAAAGTTATCGATTCCTTCTTGTTTGTCGTCGTTGCTTTTGTTTATTATGAAGTGCGACCATTTTTTTAACTCTAATTCGGGGATTGCTCTTTTAATTGTGTCGTACATTTCAGTATCATGAATTAAGCTGACGGCGCCAGGTGGGATGCGTTTTAGTATCATAATTGCGTCGATATTATCGGCGATATTTTTTATCAGATTTTTGTCAGCACCGCACTCGACTTCGCCTAAACCCGGCGTGTCGCAAAACACAATTTTACCAACATCCTGAACAGGAAATTGGCAATAAATCATCGCTATTTTAACGGCAATCCAATTTGAAAGCGGTTTTTTGTCTTTATCAAATTGAGCGATGTAATTCCAGATTTGTTCCCGTTTGATTTCACGTAAAACAGCGTTTCCAAAGGGCAGTTTTGTTCCTTTGCATTGTTCTTGAATTCTTTTTAATCTGTCGTATCGTCCTTTTGCGGTTGCTCCGGTATTTTCCGGCGTCAATACCGGCAACGGCGATTCAATAAAATTAAAAAAAGACTCCGGCTCAGGTTTCAAGCCTAATTCGCGATAGTACGGATTGATGACTTCGTTGAAAAAATCATTTTCTGTATAGAATTCGATATCGGCGGTAGTTTCTCCAGCGCGGTTGGCGATCATTGATGGTGCGCCGGTGCAGAAATTGTATTCGGCTGAAGGTATTTCATTGCTGGTCAATCCGGTCAGCGCTTGTAACAAAGTGCTTTTACCTTGTCTTGGAAAACCAGCGACTCCGATATTCAATGTCGAACGTTCGAAACGGGTTTTGATTTGATTAAGTTCAGTAAGCCTAACTAAAATTTGTCCATCGAATTTTTTCAGATTATTTTGTAACTCATTGATTTTTACCTTGTTTTCGGCTGGAATTTCCTTTTCCAAAACTGTCGGTAAAAATCGGGCAAAATCTTCTAATGAAGATCGAACAATATTGAGTTGTTCAATTGTTTTAGCCGTTTTCTGAGCAATTGGTTTGCGATTTTCAATAATACTCTGAATTTTTGCGGTTCGCGATTCGGCTGAAATTGACATAAGTGATTCCTTTACTTGTAATAATTAAAAGATTATTAGAACAATACCAATATATTAACGTAAAATATTTTATTGCCGGAAGAATCAACGGCGCATAGAAAAAGGGCGTGATTCCATTGCCGTCACCTCAGCTTCGCCAAAAGCCATACCGACGACATCAACCACGCCCTCCTTTCGGAGGGGCAGTATTTGTCGCTCGGTATAACAAATTTTGGCGATTTGAGGTGAGCGATTCTACCTAACTAATTTTGTTATTTATGTTTTTTTATGTTTATATCATAATAATTTCTATTTTTGTGAAGAGAATATTTGGGAGAACTACTAAAAATGTCTTTTCAAAAATGCAACATCGCAAAATAAATGTTTACAAAAACAATATAAATTCAATGTTGAATTT
>JAIRLW010000356.1 GCA_031259095.1 Planctomycetaceae bacterium
CCCAACCCTCTTCGCCAACGTAACGAGCGGAACAAGTTCCGAGTCCAAGCCAACCGTCATTCCGGCAAACGAGTTTAACTCCATTAGCGTAACGAGCTTCAACACGGGCGGTTTTTTCGCCTTTTTCGTTATAAGTTGCCCAATATTCAACCGGAACCGTATCATCCGATTGGTTCGCCCATTGACAGAGATCAACAGTATGCGTTCCCCATTCGAGAATTCCGCCGCCGTGAAAATCATAGAACCCGCGCCAACCGCCGCTAATATACGAGGCATTGTAAGGACGCCAAGGACAAGGACCAAGCCAAAGATCCCAATCAACTTCATCTTTGGGCGGTTCCGGTTGAGCGGGCAACCAATCATGTGTTGTTCCGGGACTCAGCGTGTTGGCGTGAACTTCGGTAAGTTTACCGAGTTTTCCTTCGTGTGCTAATTTTGCGGCGAGTTGAAATTTACCGATATTCCGGCGTTGCGTTCCCGCCTGAAACACTCGCCCGTAACGATTCACCGCTTTCTCAACCGCCCGGCTCTCTTGAATCGTCAACGACAACGGTTTTTCGCAATAAACATCTTTTCCGGCTTTAGCGGCAACGATTGTTGCCATGGTGTGCCAACGGTCGCCTGTTGCGATTAAGACAGCGTCCATTTGCGGGTTGGCATCGTAAAATTCGAACATGTTACGGAACATTGTGCAATCGTTGCTGCCGTATTTTGCGTCTGCTTTTTGTTTGACCCATTCGCGTCGGCTTTTCCGGACATCGCAAATAGAAAGGAACCGAACATCGGGGTTATTCAGAAACACCCCAAAATCATGTCCTCCGCGTCCGCCAATTCCCAACGCTCCAAGAATAATTTGTTCGCTTGGCGGTACGGCACCGTCTTTTCCCAACACTTTGCCGGAAATATAAAACGGAACCGCCGCAACCGCCGACAAAGTAACGGCATTTTTTAGAAATTGCCTCCGACCGGCGGATACAGAATTTTTTGCTGATTTTTTTACAATCATTGTCTTTCTCCTAAAATAATGGAACGAACCAGAGTGAGTCTCTACAACTCAACGAAAAGAATAGTATAATCAAAAAATAGGCTTACACGCAAGAGCCAAAAAATTTTTTTTCAATTTTTTTGCCGTTTACGAAATTAACGATTAAATGAAACATGAAAAATAGAAAACAACCCCAAAAACCTAATCGGAATTATTTTGATCTGGACGATGAATTGGATCAGATTTTGGCGATTGACCGGATTGCAGTTATTGAGTCGAATGAAGAATATCCGCCGTGTCCGGTTTTTGAAACTTACGTTGAACTCGTTGAATTTTATCAACGTCTGGTTAAACGGCGAATTGCTGCCCGTGAATTTCTTGCCGGCAAGAATGACGATCAAGCGGTTGAAGAGGAATTACAACATTTACGCAACATCATTGGTTCGTTTACCGACCGAATACCGGAAACGATTGATTCGGAAGAACGGTTTGGTCAACTCGTTCCGGTTCGGGAACAGAAAAAAGTTTGGACAGCAATTTTTGCAGACTTCCCGGGTTTGTTATCATTTAATAATTCATTCTTTCCTGTTGCATTATTATTCGTGCTTTTGGGTTGTCCTCTTTTAGTAACACTGTTGAGTTGGTTGTTTCCGGTGCGGAGAGGCGTGGTAAGTCTTTTTGTAGGAACTGGATTCAGCCTGATTTTTGTTGCTGTTATTTTGTTGCAACTATTTTATTTTCGGCATCGTTGCTGTTCTTACAAATCAACACTTCGAACGATTGCGGAAAAAACGGTTGAAGCGAAAAAGCGATTTGCGGATTATCCGATTTCCTCTGTCGAAGAAGTTGAACCAATGATTCGTCAAACGTTTTCGGATATTTTTCACGTTCCCTCCGATTTACTGAAACAGGAAACCCGACTTGATCAAGAACTCGGATTCGAAATCTGAATTTTTCTGATTATTTCACATTTGGGAATGATCATTGTTTATGTAAAAAATTAAAAGGTAGATAACCTTTTGAATTTCTGTCAGTTATGAAAGTGAACGCTTAAAAGTCAATCGTTTAGGCGATGTTTTTCCGCAATTTCTAACGCTTGAGCAAACATGTTTTCTGAAAGGTAGCAAAAACTTTGCGGGGCGTTAAGATGTACATCAATGTCGGAAAGTGTAACAGGTTTTTCAAACGGAATGTAACGGTCAATAATAATGCCGACTGCTTTTTTTGAACCCTTATAATATTCGTCATAAATATCTCGGTGAACGCCGCTGATATGTTGATACTGTACCCAAATTTCATTGGGTGTGCCGGAAACTACTTTTTTGACGATCATGTAACCAACTACTTTTTTCAATGCCGCACATTGGTAAACCAGAATGTACCGTAAATTGTCAGGCAATGTTACCTTGCGAAATTCAATCTTTTTCTTTTTCCGCCGAAACAAGTCAATGTATTCACGGAAAAAAGGCATCAGAATTATTTGTGTTTTTTTGGACATAAAATATAAAATATAAAA
>JAIRLW010000360.1 GCA_031259095.1 Planctomycetaceae bacterium
CTTCAATGAAAATGACTTTTCTTATTGGTTTTCTCTGTTCGTTGGCTTGGGTTGCCGGCAAATTTATTGTTATGCTTATAGCGGGATCGGATCCAAATATCAGTTTCCATGCACAAAATGTTGTTTCCATTTTTACAATTGATTTACCCGCAGTTGCTTCATTATTGGTTATTCTTTCATTGACAATAGCCAATGCAATTTGGACAGCAATTTTTGCATACTATCTTTCTTGTGCGGCTATTGCTGGAAATCAAT
Source organism: Planctomycetaceae bacterium (assembly GCA_031259095.1). Lineage (GTDB taxonomy): Bacteria > Planctomycetota > Planctomycetia > Pirellulales > Thermoguttaceae > WRKP01. The sequence goes on from JAIRLW010000360.1 coordinate 256, forward strand.
GGTGGAAATTTGCTTTACTGGGACTTGCTGTTTCATCATGTTTACACGGAATTTATCTTTGCCTTTGCCCAAACAATCCTGGTTTGGCAACGATACTCATTTTTGCCGGTTTCGTTTTATTTTACGGTTATCTTGCCAAAATACGCAGCCAGATAACTAATAGAGTTAATAGTGAATAGTGAATAGTGAATAGTTGCGCAAGCGTACTATTTACCAAAACGTTAAAATTCCGCTTGCGACACTATTAACTATTAACTATAAACTATTTAACTATTTAACCTCCTTTTTTTACATTACAAAAAACATGAACACAAATTTTCAAATTCCCAAATCAGTTATTTTTGCGGTTGCCGCTGCTATCGGCTGTTTTGTTGCCGCAATATTTGCAGAACCGCTGTTTGTGAAAAGTACATCGATAATTATTCCGCAACCGCCGGAACCGCCTAGCCCGTTCTTTTGTTTCTGTTTCGATGACAGCGGAAGTATGGACAACAATAAACGTAATGCCGTAAAACAAGCCGCAAAAGAATTTGTCAATTCACGTAACCTTGAAAAAGAAAAAATCGGTATCGTGGTTTTTTCTTCGCGATCACAGGTCTTTCTTCCATTGTCTCACAACAAAAGTGAGATATTATCGGTCATTGATTCTTATTCTTTCGGCGGCGGAACAGTTTTTGCCGGTGCGTTACAAGATGCGATGGATCAATTTCAAAACGATTCGGAAATTGCGAAACTAAATCAAGAGTATTCCGAAAAGTGCAACGAAATTAATGAGCAGATAACCAAAGTCAATAATTTAATCGAACAAGGACGAATCAAAGGAAATCCTATCAATTTGTTGTCGCCGCGTTCTGTTTCGAAAATCGTCCTGTTCTTTACAGATGGGGAAAATGGTGATACATCGCAAGCATTGCAAAAGGCGCAGGAACTTCGTGAGAAAGGAATTAAAATTTACGCAGTTGCAACACTGGACGGTAACAAAAATTATCTTGGTCAGATGACCGGCGACTCTTCACAGGTTTATATGACAAGCGATACGAATATTAAGGACGCTTTCAAACAAATGGAACAAAAAATCAATGCCGATATTTCCAATGCCAACGATGATTTTTTGGACAATGTACGAAAACAAAATAATAGCAACAAAAATGATAATGAAATTGAAATTATTGTCGGAAATAGCAAAATATTTCAAAATATTCAAGCAATGATTTGGTCTTCTTTTTTATGTATTGGTATGGCTATTTTTATCGTTACATGCCAAAACCGGATGATGCATAAATCATTGATGGAATCGGCAATGATTGTAAAAATAATAGTTGGCGGTACTGTTGGCGGAATGATTGCCGGTTTTATTGGTAATGCCGTTTTTCAATTTATTCCGCTTGTATTTATTGGACGATTAATCGGGTTGGGATTACTTGGAGGGATTCTTGCTTTAGGAATGTCATTTTACATTGCCAATCTTGATAGAAAATGGGCGTTACTTGGCGGAGGTATTGGCGGCGTCTTGGGTTCTATTGGTTTTCTCATATTTTCGTTCATTGGTGATACCAGCGGACGTTTAATCGGGGCGGCGATTCTTGGCGCATGTATTGGAGCGATGATCGGTTTGGTCGAAACAATTTACCGTAACGTCTGGCTCATGGTTGTTTACGATCCGCGCAATTTTGCGCAAGTCAATCTCGGTTCGCAAAATGTAACAGTCGGTTCGGGAAAAAGTGATACGGTATTGATTCCTAATGCGATTGCGAAAGCTGGAACATTTCGTGCTGAGGGAGATAAAATTCGTTACACCGATTCCGACGGAAAACAACAACTGCTTGTTCCGGGCAACCACTTGAAAATAGGTACAGTTGAACTTGTCATTTGTTCTAAAGACGTTCCGTTTTCGCCGTCAAAGTTTTATCCAATGAAAATGTCAAAAGCAAGAGAATTACAACAACAATCACAACAATAATATCAATAATTTTTACAGTAATTGTTGCAACAATCACATTTATTTAGAAAGGGATACTATGACCAACACTTGGTATTATTATGATTTTTTCGGCAACAAAAAAGGTCCGATTGATTGGGAGACGCTTCGACGTCTTGCGGTTTCCGGTAAAATCTTTCCGAATACGCAAATTGTAACTCCTGAAGGACAGACCAAACAAGCGTCGAAAATTGCAGGACTTCAATTTGTAACAAACACTTCGGCAAACAATCCGGCGTCAACAACTCCTTCGGAACAACCGAATTATGACCCGATGGAAACCGTACAAGAAATACTCAATACGTTTCGGCAAACCGATTTCAAAAAAGAAATCATTCCCGTTGATGCGGATAATGCCGCAAAACTTTTCAAAGACCCAATTTTTTGGATTGTGTTTGCATTGGGGATATTACCGTTACTGATTACTTCGGTTCAGGATGCCCAGATTCAGTTGTATGGTCTGCTTTTCTTTTTCGCAATGTTGTGGGGCGGCATTTTGCGCGGATTAGTGTTGAAAAGTTCAGACAGTGTGGTCTTACCGGTAGCCGCATTTTTTATTACGGGAATTGTCGGCGTCAATACCTTGTTTTTCGTTTATTCTCATTTCTTGCCGTCTTTTTATCTAAAAATGCCGGATGCTGAGAACCCGTTAATCCGGTTGATCGGTTACATTTTTCAGGTCGGTGTTTGCGAAGAACTTTGTAAAATCGTACCGGTTGTGTTGTACTTGATTTGGAAACGGAAAAAAGCATCGCCGATAATGATGCTTCTTATTGGTGTTTTTTCCGGTCTGGGATTTGCGGCATTTGAGAATGTCGGGTATGCCATTAGTCACATGGTTGCCGGCGCGGAAAATATTGCACAAACAATTGAAAGTGTCCTGACCTCACAAAGTGAAGAACAAGCAGTACAAGAATTACAAACCGGCAGTTTGAACGCAGCAAGACAAACATTGAGTGCAATGACCACAATGATGTTACGTTCCGTATCGTTAGTGTTTGCCCACGCTATTTGGACCGGCATTTTTTCGTACTATATTATTTGCGCAACAACTTCCGGTAAACGTTGGGTTGTTTTATGTTGTCTTGGTCTGGCGGTGCCAATGGTGTTACACGGTGTTTATGATTGGCTTTGTGATCTCGAACCCGGTTTTGCCGCACTAATTATCGGCGGTAGTTTTATCCTGTTTTACGGCTATTTGTCAAAAATACGTGAAAGTAGGTGATAGTTGAAAGTGGATAGTGGATAGTGCCGCAAGCGGATTAAATTCGTTGCGGCAATAATTCCGCTTGCGAATACTATACTTATCACACTTTAAATTTCGGTTTTCGTTTTAAAAATATATTTACTAAAATCGCCCCAACGGGGCAACAAGCATTAGCGTAGGGCAACGCCCTACGTAACAAATATAAAA